>NZ_MCTY01000005.1:0-20231 GCF_002873635.1 Shewanella sp. 10N.286.52.B9 | reverse complement strand
ATACTATTATATAAAAAACCTTTGAATGAATCATGAATCTATCTTTTAAAAAGTAGCCGCCAATAAAAAATAAAAAATAATCAATAACTAATACATTGAAACCAAATACGCCATCAAGTGTTAAATAAACATTAATAAAAGCTTAATTCAAACTTAAATAGACAGGATTTTAATTGACAGATCAAAAAATGAGAAAAACAGCAATTCATACACTCATTAAAAATAGAACGTCATATATCAAACCAATAAAATAGCAGATAACTAATAATCAATTGCTAGCAGAACTAATAAACTCAATAATTAATTAGTATTAAGTTTATAAGGTGGAGGTAATATTGATTTTAAAATTAATACTTAATGGCAATCGCGCCTTGCTTCAGCAATTTTATGATGAGTTTCATTAGCCGCGGTGAGATTGGTATCACAAACAAAATACTTGCGACTTAACTGGGTTAGCCAGTCAGTTTAGTCATCACACCAGCTAATATTGCCAATGTTAATTCACCTTCAAGTGACTCCTTTATCCATGGGGAGTTCGCGAACGTTTTATGAACAATAAAATCTGATTTGACCTAAAGGTTGAGCTGTGATCATATGCTCTCTTTTTCTAGAGTAGCAATCATGAGTACCGACGCATTTTCTCAACATTTTAGCAAGCTGAAAGATCCCGGCGGAGAATTTGGCCTGCATGAGGCATATAACGTTAAGCATGTTGCGTGCGGAAACAACAAAGAAGGCGAGTATTCGTCGGAAACAAAAGATAGCAGCTATGAATATCGACTATTTTGAGAAGGTATTTATGGCTGGTTGCAAAGCTTTGAGCAAAAAATAAACACTCATGCTCTCACCCTGCTCCTTTATCGCTCCATTAGTTCCAGTAATAGAAACTTTACACTAACCCGACCCTACCATTTTTTAACATAAATTTTAGTAAAAATTTATGTTAGATGATTTATTACCCCCGTGAGCATTAAAGTTTTTTTTGCAACTAAAACAACACTATGCGTGCGTAACAAATCTAAATCAAGTCACCAATCCCACAAAAAACATATAGCCGATAATCCGCAAAAAAAAACAATTATTTAACACATCCCTATCTTATGTTACAAAGTGTACACCCTCAGTTTATAGAGGGGCCGTAAAAATTTTAAGGATTAAGGATGAGACATGAACTTTAATAAAACAGCAATAGCCACCGTTATTGGTGCAACTCTTTCAAGTATGTCATTTAGTGCTTTAAGCACTGAATTGAACGAGGCACCAAACTATAAATCATTTGATAAAGCTCAACTTGTTAAAAAGTATAATAAAATTGAAAATGCCGCGACCGTCAGCGGTATGAAAAATCAATTTGATGCTCAGCTAGGTAAAACCACATTCCAATGGGCTGGTAAAAATCAGTCTACGCCAAACTTAGGCGCCCTAAAAACAGCCAACAAAACGGCTTATGCCGCCGATTTTTATTTGGCTCAATTAACGGGTATGTCATCAGCTAAAAGAGGACTGGCTCAAGCGGTTCTAGCAAATACTCATGATATGGGTCGCGGCCCGATTATTGCTAAATATAAGCAAGAAATTGCCGGTGTTGAAGTATTTAACAGTGAATTCAATGTCATGATGGACAGAGAACTAAACCTTGTTGCTTCTTCTGGTTACTTTAGTTCTTCAGCCAATACTAAGTCAGCAGCTTCTATTTTAAAGAATACTGACTCTGCATTTGGTGATGCTGCCAATTCAATAAACGCTGCATTTAAGGCAATGGGTGGCAACAGTAACGCAATAACCCTAGCCTCAAAGTCTTCGAATGGAAAATATGAAACATTTGCCGTGACTAACACAGCTAATGATAAAGTGTTGGTGGGTGAACCTCGCGCAAAGAAAGTATTCTTTGAATATAAAAACAACTTAGTTGCTGCCCACTACGTCGAAATTGAAACAGGCTCTGTGGATAGCCGTGAGTCTGAGTATTTCAGCTACGTCATTTCAGCTAAAACCGGTGAAGTCCTATTTACGAAAAACTTAACCAGTCATGCCGCTGATTTTGATTACCGTATCTACGCTGATGCTGACGGCAAGCCTTGGGATAGCCCACACGGCAATGTGATGCCAGCTCCAGAAGGCAGCGATGTTGACGCTTATCTAACCGCACCTTACTTAGATGCACCATTAGTAGGTTTAAGCCACGGGCCAATTAGCACAATGGACCCTTGGTTAGCAGATGATGCAACAACTACCTCAGGTAACAATGTGAATGCCTATGTTGATGCTGTAGCACCTCAAGGCTTCACCAATGGTGATTACCAAGCAGAAACCACCAGCGCTAACACATTTGATTATGTATACAATGTCAATGAACCTGAGTACTCAATAAACAACCGCAAAGCCGCTATTGTTAATTTATTCTACATGAACAACTACTTACACAATGATTATTATGATCATGGTTTTGATGAAGCAGCAGGTAATGCCCAAGCAGTAAACTATGATCGAGGTGGTATTGAAGGCGATCCGCTCAATGTAGAAGTACAAGATAACTCAGGCTTTGATAACGCTAACATGTCGACCCCTGCTGATGGTGCGTCACCACGCATGCAGATGTATTTATGGGAAACCACTCAAGCTGAAAACGGCGTTGATTATGGTTTAACCATCACTTCTCACGCTGCATTGGGTTTATTAGACATTGTCCAATTTTCAAGTTTTGGTGCCGATGTTTATGAGATCTCGGGCGATTTAGTTCGTATTGAAGATGGTGTTGACCCAATTAGAGATGGCTGTGAAGCTTCTGTGAATGGCGCTGATATTGCTGGTAAAATTGCCATTATTGACCGCGGCGCGTGTAACTTCACCGTGAAAGTTAAAAATGCCCAAGACGCTGGCGCAGTGGCGGTGATTATTGCCAACAACATCGATGATGGTACCCCTGCACCAATGGGCGGAGCTGACGATACAGTCACAATTCCAAGCATGGGTATTAACTTCAGTGACGGCGCTGCTATATATGCGCTTTTAGATGCAAATGAAACTGTTTCTATTGAAATGTTCAAGAATGACCTAACCCGTAACTTTAAAGACAGTTCTTGGGATAACGCCATTGTTGCCCATGAGTGGGGGCACTACATCAGTAACCGTTTAGTCGGTAATGGTTCGGGTTTAAGCAGTAATCAAGCACGTTCTATGGGTGAAGGTTTTGGTGACTTCCATGCATTATTATTTGGCTCAGATGCTGCAGATAACTTAGTAGCAGGTAACGAGGATTACGCTGGCGCATATGGCGATACTACTTATGTAGCAAGCTTTGTAAACGGTATCCGTGAGTTCCCATATTCAACTAATATGGACATTAACCCATCGACATTTGCTTATGTTGAAAGAAATCCACAAGTCCATGGTTCGGGCTCTGTCTACGCTGCAATGTTGTGGGATTCATTTATCGGCTTAGTTAACGATGAACGTCATACCTTCGACGAAGCTAAGAGCTTGATGAAAGACTACTTAGTTGCCGGTTATAAAATGATGCCAATGGCGCCAACCTTTACCGAAGGTCGTGATGCACTCCTTGCTGCAGCCTATGCTAACGATATTGAAGATTATAAAGTGATCTTAGCCGCTTTCGCTAGACGCGGAATGGGTGTCGGCGCGAAGTCACCAAGCCGTTTCTCCACCGACCACGCAGGTGTTGTTGAGTCATATGAAACTGAGTTAGCCACTTACGCAGTAAGTGAACACATGCTCAATGCCAACTACGAAGGCTTGATGTCAGGATATTGTTCAAGCGATAACATTCTTGATAAGGGTGAAACTGGCACCATTAGCTTCACTATTCAGAATAATGGTACTGAAGCATTAGCAGGCCTGACAGGGACTGTTATGGTTGAAAGTGATCATACTGTCACCTTCGCCAATGAAGGAGTTATTAGCTTTGATGATATTGCGCTATTTGGCTCAGCAACCAGTTCACCATTAGAATTTACCCTAGATAACGCAGGAACAGGCGAAGAGCTAGTACTGAAATTTGTACCTGATGTTGCCGAGGGAGCTGAAGCTGATGAATATATGCTATCAACAACGGTTAACGTCGACTTCGAAACTCGCGAGTTAACGGGTACAGAGCAATACGAAGATCTTAACACCCTTTCTAGGTTGAATGACTTTAGCGAGAATGTGATGGCTGGCGGTGATATGGCTGGTGGCACTTTCGGTTTAGATCAATGGGATGAGTTCGATGGGCTCATCTCAGCAACAGGCAATAGCTTTACTTCAGATGTCGCCTATGAAACTCGCCCAATGACTGTGGGTTTCGCAGGGGATTACACCGTTAGTTTCTGGCATTTATATAATTTAGAAGAAGGTTTCGATGGCGCAGTAGTTGAAGTCAGTATCAATGGTGGTGACTGGGTAGATGTTATCGAGGCTGGCGCCACATTTGAAGGCGACGGTTATACGGATACTGGCCTTGAATATACAGAAGCAGCTATTGCTGACCGTGACATGTACTCAGGTATAAACTGGGGTTTTGAAACCATTAACTTTGGTGAATCACTCAACGGTAACCAAGTACAGTTTAGATTCCGCGTAGCCACTGACTCAGCCGTTGTCCCTGACCCATTCTCAGGATTTGCTGCAGGTTGGTATATTGATGATATAACCTTTAGCAATATCCAAACGAGCATTTTCTCAGATGTAGTCGCAGGTGACACTTACGCGTGTGAAAACCGTTTACCAAGCGTCTCGGTCATGGCAAATGCCGCAGAAGTTAATGAAGGTGAAGAAGTGACCTTCACTGCGACAGCAATTGATGCTAATGCTGCAGATACTTTAACCTATGTGTGGGAACAAACCGCTGGTACTGCAGTAACATTCACCACTACAGATACGGCTGAATTAAGCTTTACAGCACCATTAATTGACTCTGGTTCTGAAACACTTGAGTTTACATTGACTGTAAATGATGGTGTAGCTGATGTAGTAACACCTATATCTGTGACGGTTAGTGACATTCCAGTTGTAACAGAGACCCCAAAAGCTAAATCACCTTTTGGTGGTGGCTCTATGGGTTGGTTAGGATTGATATTATTACCATTTGCAGCGCTTCGTCGCCGTAAATAAGGATTAATAAATGCTAAAAGCCACAACAACTTGTTGTGGCTTTTTTATTTGTTCGCTGATTTAAAATCTTATTTACTGTCGTATTTTAAAACTCGTATTTAAAAATTAGCATTTAAAACTCCGGAACATGAGCTTTGCCACTATAGTCGACCTCTAACTCAACCACGCTAAATCGCACATCTTTGGCTAACTGTTTATACCAAGCATACAAATCTTCATCAGCAGAATGGGGAGCAAGTCGATAGGTTTCTTTAGCTATGTTATCTATAGAAAAGTCGCTTTCAAGCCACTGCGGAGTGACAGTTGAGATAATAACAAAAGAGCCTTTCACAACGCCGTAGTCATTCATTTGCATATTAAACAGTGACTGACCGGTTTTGATAACCACATTATCCGTAATAAATTTTTCATTATTGATTGCCACAGAATACTGAGATGGCTCACCTGCTGCAGAAGTTTGAGCTGTAGATAAAGCGTTGATCTTCTTCTGTTTTTCAGTTTCAATGTTGGCAGTCAGGGGTTCTGTCAGGCTTACTGTATCGACAGC
The DNA here is from genome assembly GCF_002873635.1 of Shewanella sp. 10N.286.52.B9. Lineage (NCBI taxonomy): Bacteria > Pseudomonadati > Pseudomonadota > Gammaproteobacteria > Alteromonadales > Shewanellaceae > Shewanella > Shewanella sp. 10N.286.52.B9. The sequence goes on along the minus strand of NZ_MCTY01000005.1, from coordinate 14,575 downwards.
ATTTAACGTCGCGGGGTTTGCCTCACTTTCCTTACTGGTACTCTTGTTACTAGCCTTGTTCATGTCTGAATTAATGTCCGAGTTAGCGGCTGAGTTAATGGCAGAATTAGCGGCTGAGTTAATTTCCACTTCTTGAGGCTTATCAGCACTGCAGCCACAAAGTGCGACCAATGACGCTAGCATAATTACTTTTTTCATTACTTCCCTTAACGAAATAGATTATTCCCTTCCACTTTACCCTGCCTTAGTCAAAGTAACAAATACGCAAACTTATATTTGTTCAACCCAAATATATGAATTAAAACGAGACAGTTTTGTCGATTCAGTGAGCTTATAAACGCCTTATTGATGATGATTAATCACCAATAGAGAAGCCGGAGCACTGCAACTACACTGGTAGTTACAGTACTCACACCCATACAGGAAAATTGTTACCTGACTTAAAGCTGGCTACTTTCTGCGATAGATCCACTGATACATAGTCGGTAATACCAACAGCGTCAGTGCGGTTGAACTAAACAGTCCGCCGATAATCACTATCGCTAAGGGTTGCTGAATTTCACTGCCGACACCTGATGAGATCAAGATGGGAATTAAGCCTAAAGCAGAGGTTAGCGCGGTCATTAATACCGGACGTAATCTACCAACAGTGCCCTCATAGACGCTATCAAATAGACTTTCATCACCGTCAGTAGCTTCAACAGTTAACCGGCGTTGGTTAATCGAATCCACCAGCACCACCCCGTTTAGCACCGCAACGCCGAATAAGGTGATAAACCCGATAGAGCTAGGCACAGACAGATAAGTGCCCGTGACATAAAGCGCTACTACACCACCAATCAAGGCTAACGGCACATTAGCCATAATCAAGGCGACTTGTTTGATCGAGCCAAAGGAGAAAAACAATAACAAGGCAATTAGGCCAATTGATATTGGCACCACTAACATCAATTTTTGTTGCGCGCGTTGTTGGTTTTCATATTGACCGCCAACGACAACGGTATAGCCTGCAGGCAATTCAGCTTGCGGCACAATGGCATAGATATCATTAACCACTGAACCCATATCACGACCCGAAACGTTTGCTTGTACCACAACACGTCTTTGCACATCATCACGGCGAATATTCGGTGGCGCCATTTCAACGCCCACTTCAGCCACTTCCCCTAATCTCACTTGGGTGCCATTTACGCCCATCATGATCAAATTACCTAATACATCAGGTGAGCTACGGTACTCTTTCGCTAAACGTACGTTAATATCGTAGCGTGCATTACCATCAATCACTTGGCCAGCACTCACACCACCAATACCTTGGCTAACAAGGTTCATCACTTGATCGACACTTAACCCATATCGAGCCAGTTGATCGCGAAGTGGCCTAATAACCAATTGCGCTTCACCACTGACTTGCTCAAGTGATACATCTACAGCGCCAGGAATAGCACTGACAAGCTCAGTAAGTTGTTGACCTTTTTCAGATAGCACATCTAAATCTGGACCAAAAATCTTAATGGCTAATTGCGCTTTAACCCCTGACAATAATTCATCAACGCGGGTGGCAATAGGCTGTGAGAAAGTAAACAATAATCCTGGGAAGATACTCAGCTTTTCTTCCATCAAATGTTGTAGCTCAAAGCGATCGCTGGCGCTTTGCCATTCACTGACGGGCTTTAAGCCAATGTATATTTCAATGTTACTCACTGGTTCAGGATCGCCGCCTAGCTCAGGTGCGCCAATACGACTTAGCGCATATTCCACCTCAGGAAAGTCCATTAGCATGGCTTCAATTTTAGGAGCAATGTCGAGCGATGTCCCTAGACTTGCCGTTGGCGCAAGCGTGACACGTAAGTTGATGGTGCCTTCTTCAAGTTCAGGGACAAACTCTGTGCCTAAACGTGGCACTAACATCATGCTGGCAATAAACAACACCACGGCGGTGCCCATCACTGTCACTGGACGATTCATGATTGATGCGAGTAATTTACGGTAACCTGCTTCAATCGGCGCTAAAACCACGCTTTTTTTGATGGTAACGCCACGATTAAATAGATATACCGCCATCGCGGGTACGGCTATTAATGCCACTAACAAGGCTGAAATCATCGCCAGAATGATACTTACCGCCATTGGCTGGAATAATTTACCTTCTACCCCCTCAAGTGCAAATAACGGAGCAAATACCACAATGATAATCGCAGTAGCAAAGAAGATTGGGCTACATACTTCTTTAGCTGCTTTCATCACTTTGGCAACGGTAGATGTTAAGTCAGTCGTTTTGGAATCAGTATTTGATCCATCCGCTAAGGTGCCTTCCTTTCTGGTTAAATGCTTGAAAATATTCTCAACCATCACCACTGAGCCATCAACTAACATCCCGATGGCAACAGCTAAACCGCCCAAAGACATCAAGTTAGCAGACATGCCGTAATACGACATGATAAGTAGTGCCATACCAATAGAGATCGGGATAGACAGTAATACCAGTAAGGTCGCTCTGATGTTGACTAGAAATAACGCTAAGATGATGACAATAAAGAAAAATGCCATTAATAAAGCATTCACCACGGTCGTCACTGCTTGTTTAACCAGATCAGATTGATCGTAAAACACCTCAAACGATACGCCTTCCGGTAGCGATTGTTCAATTAAGGCCACTCTGTCACTGATATCATCAATGGTCGCTTTAGTATTTGCGCCCATGCGCTTAAGTACGACACCCGCGACCACTTCACCCAAGACTTCGACTTTATCATCTTGCTTTCTAGTCATAGTCACGGCGCCAACACGAATTTCACTGCCATAAGCCACTGTCGCAATATCTGCTACCCGTACAGGCGTGCCGCTGACTTCGGTTAATGAAATTTGGCCAATGGCTTTAAGCCCTGCATCACCAGCAGGCAATAAACCGTAGCCACGAACAACTAGCTGTTCCTGACCTTGATCCATAAACCAGCCGCCCGCATTACGGTTATTGCTTTCTAATGCATCGGTGACTTGCTGCATTGTCAGGCCATAACTGAGCAATTTATTGGGATCAATTTGTACTTGATATTGACGAACATCACCGCCAAAAGATAACACTTCAGTGACACCACTCACTGGCATCATGATCAATTTGACTAAGTAATCATTAAGACTACGAAGCTCTGCAGCGTCGACACCTGACTCTGGTGTTGCACGCAAAATATATTGATATATCTGCCCTAGCCCTGACGTATTAGGGCCAATTTCTGGCACCCCGACGCCGTCTGGGATCATTTCACGGGCAGCTTGCAGTTGTTCAAACACTTGCTGACGAGCAAAGTAAATATCGGTGCCTTCAGCAAATACCACTGTCACTATCGACAAACCGGTGCGAGATAATGACCTCACTTCAGTCACTGCAGGCAAGGCATACATTGCCGATTCAACCGGGTAACTGATCAGTTTTTCAACTTCTTCTGCCGCCAAACCTTCAGCCGCGGTATTGACAGTGACTTGTACATTGGTGACATCCGGAAAAGCATCGAGATTGAGTTTGGGTAACATAAACGCACTGGCTACAGCGATACATAGCAAGGCTAAGCCGACAAGCAATCGGTTACGGATGGCAGACTCTATCAATTTAGCTAACATGGCTTATTCCTTCCTAGTGGTTGTGGATATCAAAACCGGCTTTCGCCAATTCAGATGCCAACAGGAAAGCACCGCTAATCACTACCTGACTGTTTGGTGCCAGTCCGGTAACCATGTTCATGCCACGTTGACGTTCAACGACTTCAACTTCTACCGCTTCAAAGCCATCCTCAACTTGAATAAACACCTGCCAATCTCCATCACCGCCGCGAGTTAGTGCTGCGTCGGGTAACACCACACCGCCATTAAGCGCATTAGGTAAATATAATTCGGCAAATTGCCCTGCATGCAAGCCGTACTCAGTATTATTGATACTGACAAGCACTTGCTCGGTACGTGTAATCGGGTTGAGTTCATGCGAACGACCAATAATCGTGCCTTCAATCGAGACCTTGCCCACCTTTACCATGGCTTTATCGCCAGATTCAATACCATCAGCTTGTATAGCTGACAGTTGCGCTTCAACCCATAAGTGCGACTCATCAGTTAACTGCATTAATGGCGCACCGCCTGCAGATACTTGCCCTAACATGGCGACATCTTGTTGAACACGGCCACTAATGGGTGCCAGTAATTTGAAACTACCTATTTCACTCGGCTTTGAAGTTAACGCCACTATCTGTTCAGGCGACATTTTAATTGCTTCAAGGTTTGCTCGGGTTAACTCGGCTTGAACTTGAGCCAGTAAGCGCCGACTGGCCGTTACGGTATTCTTATTCATGCGATTTACTCGGCTCAACTCAGCGGCCGCTGTAATATAATCAGCCTGAGCTTGCGCAACTGCGACCCCCCCTAAGGTCAACAGTACTTGTCCTAGAGTCACTTCTTGCCCCGGTACGACGTGGCGCTTTAATACTCTGACATCTAATTGCGGCGCTATGGTCATGGTGCGATCGCGATCGACAATCAATGTGGCAGTAGCAACATCATCTAAATTAAACGTGCCAGCACTGAGGCTGACAACATTAATACCAGCAAGTTGTTGTTGCTGTTCGCTTAATACCAGCGCTTCATCACTGTGATCATCGACTGTGTCATTACTTTTTTCGACTAGAGCTGCAGCTGTCTCAGTTACGCCTTTTTCATCTTGGGGTTCATTATTTTCAGGAGCCTGCTCTTCTGTCACATGAGCTTCTGCAGCATGCTCTTCACTGCTGTGGATATTTGCCTGTGCAGCATCCGTATTAGCGTAAACACATCCGCTCATACCAACAGCCATACCAACAGTCACAGCCATCAATAACCCAAAGCTAATACTTCTTAAAAAACCACCTTTGAGACGGTTTGAGTAGGTCGCACTTATGTCATCCGATTTAAATTGATAAATCGCCTGTGTAGAAGGATTTAGTTGCATATTTTTCATCTTTATTACCTATGTGTCCCGCAGTTATTGCGGGGGTTTACTGATATAAAAGCGGTTATTGATAACGCTTTGCGATAGCGTTCATTTGCGACTGTTTATCGGTTCATAAACGTCAATCAACAACATAAGAATGCTTAATATTCAGTAACTAATATAGTGGGTTTAATTGGCTATTTTTAGTGATTGGGTCATATCCCTTGAGGTCAATTGCTCACGCAATATTTGCTCAAGCTGACCACTATTGCCCATCCAAGCAAGCCAATTTTCATACAAGCTTGCCTCCAGCCTTAAGCCGGCAATGTAGCTACTGCTCATTTGCTGCTGACTTTGCAAATAGTCGCTGGTGGCAATATCGCCACTACGCCATTGCGTCGATAAAGCAGAGGATGCAGCCTGACCTGATTTTTGCACCAAATCCTCCCACTGCTGATATCGTTGTAACAACCGCGGCACCGCTCGATTAAATTGCATCCATTGCTGCTGCATGAGTCGCTCTTCCACTAAATAAGCTTGCTCTGCGATGCTAATATCTTCGCTGGCGGTGGCGATTGCATCACTGTAGTTATTGCGAATTTGCAATGGAATTGAGACACCAACAGCAAACTTATTGTCACTGCCTTCGCGCTCAGCACTTAAGCTAATGCTTGGGTCTTCAGCGAGATCAGCTTTCATTTGGTTTACTGTCAGCTTGGTGAGCATCACTTGTTGATAAGCACTTTTTAATGCTGGCAATTGCGGCGATACCGATTGAAAACTCGGAATTTTAGCTAAGGCAAGGTAGTCAATATTCAGTAAATTATGGGTCATGACTTCAGCAGATTGAGATGGGTTTGAAAATAATATTGGCCCTAATAGGCCATAAACGGCAGTTTCTGCGTTGAGCATTTCTTGCTCTGCAATCGCTAAGTCAGCAGCATTATTGGCCACATCCAATTGCATCAGTTGCAGCTCAACCATTGAGATATCGCCCACTTCAGCACGCTGTTTAGCAAGCGCTAATTGCCTTTGGGCTGAATCAAATTGCTGCTGATTAAATGCCAACAATTTCTGATTCTGTTGTAGGTTAGCCAATGCCAGTAACTGCTGCGATAATAACTGACTGCGGTTAAGTTCAATTGAAGCTAGCACCATTTCAGATTCTAACTGTGCCACTCGAACCGCTTCACCGCGTTTATCACTCCAATCAATGGTTTGACTCACTGCGATTGAGTAAGTGTCATCACCGGGGGCGTTTTGATAATCCAAGCCAAGCTCTGGATTATAAATGGCATTATCTGCCGAAGTTAACGCCAGCTTAGTTTGCTTCATCAACACTTTCTGGGCTCTCACCTCAGGCAGTTGCTCAAATTGCGTCATTAACTCGGGGAGCCACACATTCACACTTGAATGAACTGCTGTTTGTGATTGCGTTAGTGCCGCGAGACTCCCATTAGAGCCAATATTTTTGTCGACATCAGGTGTCGAACTATGCGCGTTAGCTGCAAATAGCGGTATCGCAATTGCAGTCGCAATGAGGGTTTTTCTCATCATAAATCCTAGATTTCAGTATTAACTGAAACGCTATTGTCAAATTTACGATTAATATTTTTCAGTAAAAAATTATCTAAGTTCAGTGTGTTAGTACTGCTAAAAGCGACAGACACATACACAGTTTCTCATTTAGCCAATAAAGACTAGATGGCACTACTGAGCTGAATTGATACAAATTAGATAATGGTGAGAAATAATATTAATCACATAAAAATCAAAAAGGATTTATGCGATAGGGGGGCGGTAACTTAGACGAGATTCAGGCGGTAAGTAATCTTCAATGAAGGTTTTTGGTGATTCAGAAAAGGGAATACTTGGCAGCAGATTAGCCACAATGCCAATGGCAGTGGCTGAACCACCGTGACACTGACAATCTAAACAAAGCTCATAGCTTTGGTTTTGAGTATTATCATTGGTCGCATGTTGATGGTCTGCTACGGCAAATAAACTATCAACATCATTCTTATCACAAATATCTACTGGGGCAGAAAAAACCAAATGTGAATGATTTACGTCTTCTTGTTCGCTTTCTCCAAGATGCAGTTGATGCCCGCCAAAGTTAGTACTGAAAAACTGCAGTAACATAACGGCGATCATATACTTGGCATATTTTTGAATAACGACCAATGAGTGCAAAGCGTACCTTAGTGGTTCTGAGTGATTAAATCTTAGCGATTAAGTTGTGTAACTGAATCGGTAAATATGACTGCGAGTGTAACTGAAAGTTCACCACTCGCGACCATTAAATTCATCAAGCAATACTTAGATCACAAATTATCATGCTAAAAAATCAATTAAAATACACAATGCTTCGCATAATCAGCCGCTTCATTAGCAGTCCAATCACCGCTAGGTTTTTCTTTCATTTGCTTACACCACGCCTCACTGCCTACTTCTGGTGAACAGGCACTTAGACCGATAATTAATAAACCTGCGCTTAATACAGCGGCGATTTTTGAATATGATTGTGTCACTGACATATTTTCTACTTCCTTGAGATAATTAACCAAATATAATTATTGTTGTAGCCAAGCTATGGCTTGCTGCTTTTGTTCAAGTGGAAACCATGCCACTTCGCCCTGCATAAAAGGGCCGAGTAAATTTACCGCATTACCAACCCAGTCAGGGCCGCCGACAAACACTAATGCATCAAAATGGGGTAATTGCACTTTATCGCCCCCAGACAAGGAGCTGACATCCCAACCTTCAAGTAACACGTCCGCCTCTATGTATAAGAAAACCTTACCAGTTTGCTCGCGATAGTCTGTGATTAAAGGTTGTAGTTGAGTGCGATAGTCTTGGGTAGATAAACGCCCACTAACGAATAAGCTAATAACGCCTTTAGCGATATCGGGGATTTGGCACAACATAAAGCAACTCCAAACGGTCAATGTGGCCTAGTTTCTAGATAATTATTGATAGTAACAAATCTTATCCGCAGTACTAAACAAAAGTTTGTTAAACTCAAGTGGTAACAAACAATAAACTCGAATCAGCCCCCTTAAATAGACCCAAGTAAATGGTAAAAAGTAGAATCATATAATGATCAAGATAACCAACAGCGTCAGCATCGAAGATAATGAAATTGAATGGCAATTTATCCGTTCAAGCGGCGCTGGTGGGCAGCACATTAATAAAGTTTCCACTGCAGCGCAGATTATTTTTGACATACGTCAGTCATCGCTACCTGAGTTTTATCAGCAAAAGCTATTGGCCAAAGCCGATCATCGCATTACTAAGAGCGGTAAAGTGATCATAAAATGCCAACAAAGCCGCAGCCAAGATTTTAATCGTCAGCTGGCATTAGAGCAGTTTATTGAGCTAGTAAAAAGTGTCGGTATAGTGCAAAAAAAACGTATTGCCACCAAAGCAACTAAAGGCAGTCAACGCCGCAGAGTCGATGCCAAAAAGCAGCGCGGCGCTACGAAAGCGCTACGAAAAAACAAATCTGATTATTAAGCTGCAATCGTTTTCAAACTCGCCTTAATACAGCCATGAAAATTTATCCACTTATGGCAATAATTACATGATAAATTAACCTTATTCGGTATTATCAATACTCATCAGTAGCAATTTTAAGGAAAGTGCATGACGCCCAAAGCCAAGATTTTACTAGTTAATGGCCCTAATTTAAATTTATTAGGCCGTCGTGAGCCAGGCCTTTATGGCAGCGATAACTTAGACACCATTGTGGCAAAGTGTCAGTCTCAAGCCCATGGTGCCGAATTAGACTTTGATCATATCCAGTCTAATGCCGAACATGCACTTATCAATGCGATTCATGCCACTGATGCCAAGTTTATTGTGATCAATCCTGCCGCCTTTACCCACACCAGTGTCGCCCTGCGCGATGCACTGCTTGGGGTGAATATTCCGTTTATTGAAGTCCATATTTCAAATGTTCATGCTCGCGAGCCTTTTAGACATCATTCTTATTTATCAGATAAAGCGGTCGGGGTAATTTGCGGCTTAGGCATTCAGGGCTATGAGTTTGCAATGCAAGCCGCTATTAGCCAGCTGAGCAAGGATTAAAGAAAGGACTAGCGTTAGCTATAGAGATCTACAAGATATGAGTAAATTAAAAGCAGATGTCAGTATTATTCAAGCGGGGATTTTCAGTCAATGGGATTCTGATAGTGATGAACTGCCAAGATTTTTAAAAGCCACCGTACATGTGCCTGCTGAAATAGACATTGAATTTGGCTTTGTCACCCGTATTCGCAAAGCCAAAAATCAAGTGTTAGGTTACTGTATTTATCACCCCGATATTCCCGATGCAGAAGGCAATATTCAAGCGCCTTTCGATGGTGAAGTGTACATCAAAGAAAACGATTGGAAGTTTTACCTTGGAGACTGTATTTGGGCGCCAATTGACAACAAAGTCGGCAACTGGCGCATGACCCTAGAGCTAAACGGCAAAGTTATCGCCGATAAAACCTTTAAAGTGCATTTGCCTGAATAAGTTATTTTTCCGCAATAACCGCGCAATTGCGTCCAGCTTGTTTAGCTTGGTATAACGCGGTATCGGCAAGTTTGAGGATTGAATCCCACTCTTCGACTAGCCTTTTGGCTGTTGTCGGTCGACTTGCGCCAATCGATACTGTCACCACTAAATCAGCAGCTGGAGTTATAACGGCTTCAGTGCTAATAGCCTGATTAAAACGGCTTAACACTTCATCCAGAGAGGTGGGGTCGGCTTCGTCAACTTGCAATAATATAATAAACTCTTCACCGCCCCATCGTACTAATACATCCCCTTTACGAATGCTGTTCGATAAACGCTTGGCCACTTCTGTGAGCACGATATCCCCAGTATCATGACCATAATTATCGTTCACTTTTTTAAAGTTATCGCAGTCAATCATCAACATACAATAATAAGCATTCGGAAATGCGGTTAGCTCATGATGAATAAAGTGCTCGATATAGCGGCGGTTGTGTAGTCCTGTGAGTTGATCGTTATTTGAAGCTTTATACAAACTTTTATTTGATGTTCGCAGGCTATCGATGTTCTTTTCACTTAAAAAGTAACGTCTAATTAATAACACTAAGCCAATAGCTAAAATAGCCAAAGCTAACAACCATATTCTTTCTTGTAGCTCTTTTTTATCAAGTGTGGCGGCCTTCAGTTCATTTTCTGCGGTTAATAAGGCAATTTTTTCATCTTGAAGCTGGCCTTCATACAAGGCTTTTAAGGCAAATAACTGTTCTTCACGCTGATTGAAAAGCAGCTTTTGGGTGCCTTCATAATAAGTGGTTAATTGCTCAATGGCCTCAGGGTATCGCTGCTGTGCTTGATAGACTCGCGCCAATAATTCATAGGACTTTAATAGTGAGTCTTGGTTATCAATGGCCTTAAGCCCGGCCATGGCATTGTTGGCATAATCACCAGCAGTGGCGCTATCACCCTTAAATAAACTGACCTCGCCGAGACCCATTAAGCATTCGTTATAAGGTAATTGATCATGCACTTGCTTCGCGAGCTCAACACATTCCATTGCCACTGGCTCAGCCTCAGCAAAGAGTTGCTGACTAATTAATAAGTGGGTCTGGGTCATTAAGGCGTTGACAATAAGCTGGTTATTATTGGACTCCCGTGCCACGGCAATGCTTTTTTCACTGTATTGGGTCGCCGCTTCTATATCATTAATTTCTAGCATATTGTTACTAGCATTACTGTATAGGATCACTAAGTACTCAAAGCTGACATTATCACTTTTAAGATATAACTCAGTGGCTTTTTTATTGTATTCAATCGCGCTAGGCCAATCTTCAACCATAGAATAAAGCACTGATATATTTGAATATAACTTAAATACAAAATCGCTATTATTGGTGGTTTCAGCCAGTTTAATCGCTCTTTGATAATCCTCAATCGCCAATTCATACGCTAAACTTCGCGAGTGAATTATGCCGCGAACATTAAGTGCACGAGCCAGTAAGCGGTTATAATGCAGTTGTTCAGCTAAGCTAATCGCTTGCTCTATCAGTCGCAGCGCTTTTTTACCTTCACTTTTTCTCGCCGCCAAGGTGCCTTTAATGGTTAAGCCTTCAGCCATAATCCAGTCTTGGCCACGATCAAGGCCAAATTGATATAAGGTTTTAGCTGTTTGCTCCGCCGCCTCAACATCAGACAGTACAAATTGAATGTTATAAAGGATCAGATAATAAATAGTATGAAAATAGTCATTATCATCGATGACACCTTGAGATTTAAGTTGCTCTAAAGCCGTTAAACTCCCCTCAGGATCTTTATCAGCCTCATGATATAACTTAGTTAATTGTTGGCCGTGTTCACTGCTGGCGATCTCATCTAATAGATCAAATGCGGCAGGCTTTTCTGCACTAGCAGATGTCGCAAAAATACAGCAAAAGAACAGCAATAAAGCAGGTAATAGTTTATGGCGCAGCAGGTGATTCAAGTGAACCTCGTCGTTTACAACTAACTAAATCGAAAAATTAATCAAATAGCGAATACTTGGAATAACTAAAGCAGAGAACCGCTACGGCATACTCTTGAGTTGACGGAGCATAAATGGTCTTACAACCCCAACTTAGAGTCATCTGCTATTTCGCTCGACAATTACAATATAAAAAACTATTTCGATTATTTTCAGATATTTACAGGATGTAAAAAGGTAACAGATTTCGTTAAAGAGTGTGGATATTTTCGATGAAAAATATGGCTAAGGCTACAATTTGTTACTTTTAAAAATAAATATGAGAGCTTGATTTCAGTGCTTGTTACAGAGGGCATATAAATCCTCCTTCAGAAGCGGTAACACATACCGACAAGTAACTCGAAGCTTGATATAATCCCTTTTTGCCTTTTTAATGCTAACGAGCACAATTATGTCATTGCAGTCTTCTCTTACTCACGCCATTAATCAACGCGCTGAATTTTTTAAACAAGCAGCGCTTCAACAAACCGATTGTTTTCGGGTATTTCATGGCACAGTTGAAGGCGAAAATGGTCTTAATATTGACCGTTATGGTAATGCATGGCTCATTCAAACATTCCATCAGACCTTAACTGAGCAACAGCTTGCGCAAATAACTGAAGTCCTTAACGCACATATTGAGTTACCTATTATCTACAATGACCGTGCTAAACGTAATTCACGCATTGAAAATAATCTTGCTGATGACTTCAATGACTTTGCCTGTTCAGAGCAAGTTATCCAAGAAAATGGCATCAAGTTCACCTCAAAATTACGCCATGAAGGCCAAGACCCGTTATTGTTTCTCGATATGCGTATCGGTAGAGAATATGTAAGAGCCAATAGCCAAGGCAAAACCGTGCTAAACCTATTTTCATACACTTGCGGTATTGGCACTGCAGCAGCCATGGGCGGTGCAACTCGGGCAGTTAATGTGGATTTCTCATCATTTGCTTTGGCTGCGGGTAAAAAGAATGCTGAGCTCAATGAGGTGGCTGATACTTGTGAGTTCATTCAAAGCGATGCCTTTCCTGCGCTGCGTCAATTAGCTGGTCTTAAGGTTGGTGGGCGCCGCGGGCAAAAATTACCTAAGTACCCTAAGTTAGCTGCGACTCAATTTGATTTGGTATTTTTAGATCCGCCACGTTTTGCAAAAAGCCCATTTGGCACCGTTGACCTGATTAATGATTACCAAGGCTTATTTAAGCCTGCCATGCTAACAACAAAAAGTGGTGGCACCATAGTGTGCTGTAACAATGTCGCCAAAGTGGAACGACAAGCCTGGCTCAACAGCTTAGTGCGCTGTGTTGAAAAACAAGACCGCAGTGTCAGCTCAATTGAATGGTTAAATTGCCATGAAGACTTCCCTTCTTTTGATGACAACCATCCCCTTAAGATTGTCGCACTAACTATTGATTAATTAATTCATAATGATAAAAAAGCCAGCTGACCTCTATGATGCAAGCTGGCTTTTTCTTTTTAAATCGTAATAACCTACTGCTCAGCAAGCCCTTTTCTAGCAACTGAGTTTAACCAATTGAGTTTGGCTAAATATTTCTGCTGGTTTTCCCCTAGGGATGTTAACGTCAACGCCTCTTTCAAGCTCTGCTTAGCTGCATAGGGTTTTCCCTGTGCATTGAGCGCCTTGGCTAACTCATAATAGGCCTGATGGAAATAAGGGCTATTTTTGATGAATTTTCTAAAGAATATCTCTGCTGCTCGGTAATCTTTTAACGCTAACGCTTCTATTCCCATGCTATACCAGCCATAAGGGCTTTCATTTTCCAGATCCAATAATTGCTGACTAATACTCTGCGCTTCATCTATTCGACCTTGAGAATTCAGAACAAAGCTGTAATTACTTAATAGACTTAGTGAGTTAGGCTTAAATTGCAAACCATACTGATAATAGGCTTCGGCAATATCATAGGCTTCAATACGGCGGTGTACTACTGCCATCATATTAATCAAGGGTACATAATCCGGTGCTAATGACAGGCCTTTTTGCATTAACGCAAAAGCTAATTCAAGCTTATCATCCAATAAGGCATCAGCAGCTAAATTACGGTAAAACATGGCTAAAAATTGACTGTCTGATACCACGCCACCATTGCGGTCGTTACGATCAGGAAAGTAATCAATCACAGAGAACTCTCCGCCATATAGATATAAATTTGATTTTGAATCACTGCTATCAACCTCATAAAGAAAGGTACGGACATGATCCGATGACACCATCAAATCCTTGGTGATGACGGTCACAAGGGGCGCACTATGCACTACTTGAAAAACAGCTTTAACATTTAAGAATTTTGCGACGCCATAGGTCAACATAGCTAGAGACATACAATTACCAGATTTATTTAACCACGCATCACTGGCATTAAAGTTTGAACCTTCATAGTTAAAATTAACCACTTTTTGACCAATAAATTGACTCACTTTTTTTCTATTGGGTAAAGCAGCAATTTCTTCATCGGCAATAAACGCCAATAACTCCCGCTCTTGTATCGGTGTTAGTTGAGTCAAACTCTCAATGGATGGCACAGTATATTTACTGGCTTGAAGTTGGAGTAAACTACTCGCAGCAGGCATTTTTACATCAACTGATAAGTTTTTTTGGGACATTGAACTGCACGCAGATAAGCTCAATAGACTGATGACAACGATACTAAATCGGTATATCTCTTGTTTGATAAACATCCTGTAAACCCTTCTCCTTAAGCATATCTTCACTCAACTTAATCACTCAGCACATGTAGCGACTCACATGTGTAAAAATTAAGCTAACATGATTTTGATATGAGACAAATACATTCATTAGCCCAATCCTGATAAAGGAAGCCTATACTTGATGACGTCTAGTACTTACCACCTTAAGTGTAAACACTTGATTAATTGAGCATTTCACCTTAAGCCCTATAATTATTTACCCTTAATAACGCTCATCGTTTAACCCATTAAGTTTTACTATTTCTTCGCGCTTATCCCTCGCAAAAGTTAACCTCTGAACAAGCAAAATTGAATTTATCAATTAAACTTAGGCCCATGGTTCATTTTTACGCACAGTGGAACGAGCCATACATTTCGCTTTAAAAATTATAAATACCTTATTTTTATAATT
>NZ_MCTY01000004.1:0-14845 GCF_002873635.1 Shewanella sp. 10N.286.52.B9 | reverse complement strand
TTATAATAACCTTAATTGAAGATTAATACTTAATCCTTGTTCATAGTTAATACTGACAAGCTCACAAAAATCAAAAATAATCTTTATTTCAGTGTTAAGGGTAAAAAAAATGCTGCCTGTCACCAAGGACAAAGCAGCATTTCAAGTCAGACTTCTTGTTAATTAATCACTAAAAACCAAGGAATTAGATAAAATCCCAATAGTTATTTATTCATTAAATTAACAGCTAAACATTAGAAGCTGTATTTATAACCAAGCTCGATAGCGTTATCACGCTTACCGTACCAATCGTAACCACTGTTTTCTACCATATGGCTGTCTTTAAGCATCTCAGTTTTCAGCTTAAATTTACCGTATACTGTGTGCTTTTTCGCATGTGGGAAACGGTAGTTCGCGGTAAACTCGTGCTCAAATAAACTGCGATCACCATTACTGTATACATGCTGCTCTACACCACTGTCGTTCTTGTATGATGAGATTTTGCTATAGTGGATCAAGTTATAAACAAAGCGGAAGTTATCCCAACGGTACGTCAGCCACATGTCGTAACGCATTTCTTTGTTTTTGTCATCGCGGTAGTAGCTATCGGCCGGATCATCTTTTAGTGAGATACGGTCAAGGTGCTGACTATAACGTGCACGCACTTTTACCTGCCAATCGCTATTAATTTTATAACCATAGTAACCACCAAATCGGATACTGTTGGCAGTTTCTTTGGTTTGATAATCTAATACTGGGCCCGCCTGGTGCTCGTTATTATCGCCCCAACGCGTTTGATAATCTGTTTTGAATGTCAACTCGTACTGCTCAGGGGCAAAACCCACTTCTTTTTCAGACTTGCTGCGATCATATTGCCACGCTTGTTCAACACCAAACTTAAAGCCGTTGCGCATACGATGGCCAAACTCGACTTTAGGGCGGTCGGTACGACCATCAAGCAGTTTATGTTCCCATTTAATGGCAATGGTACTTTTACCAGGGCGTAGATTATCATCATCTTCTGCTGCAGCGTTAAAGCTTAAGGCACCTAAAACAGCAATTGCTAAATACTTTTTCATTCTGATATTCCTAATTATTTTTTTAATCAAATCCAGTTAATAACGCAAGCTTATTCAGCTGACTCTGGGCCAACCTCTGCTTCAGTAAGGATCACTAAGCCTGTTGCGCCTTTACCAGCAACATTACCTTCTGGAGTTGCAAGGAATAATTTTGAATCTTCAGCAGATTCTGTTAATTCAGCAGTGCCATTACCTAAGTTTTCACGCTCTCCTGTCACTTCTTCGTAGTTACTATTGCTTGATAACGTGGTTACCGCAAACATGTTGCCAGACCAAGTAGAACCTTCACCAAGTAAGCAGTCATCACGTACACCCTTGTCACTAGAATCAACACCGTCAACACCGTTTGCCACTAGGTTGTCGGTAAGATTAACCACTGAGTCATCGGTACATGCACCAGATTTACCAAAGATGAAACCTTGTTTGGCACTCACAATCGTGTTGTTAGCAACTGTTGATGGGGCTTTGAGCGTTACGCCAGCATCGATTTCTTCATCTAGTACTGAAATAGCGCCCACTTCATTACCGGTTTTAGAACGGCTATTGTTGTAGACATAGTTATTAGTCACTGTGTGGCCTTTAGAGATAATACGAATACCCGCTTCGTACTTACCATCATCTTCACCTGAGCCATCGTTGATCATAATATTGCTAGCTACAGTGTTGTTTTCACCACCTTCTAATGACACAAAGCCATTGCTGCTAATAAAAGTGTTATTTTCAATAGTGTTACTACTTAAACGCACATAGATCATCCGGCGTGATGCATTTACGTCAGTAAATAGATTGTCGCTGATGAGTGTATTGGTCACATAGTCTGTTTTAGATGAGCTTGAAGTGCCTAAACGAATCGCAAACACGTCATTGGTGCCGCTAAAAGGGTTATCAAGGGCTAAGTTGCTGAAATGGTTGTGACTAATAACCACATCTTTATGTGATGAACTCGTACCTTGAACAGTAATGAAAGAGCCTTCTTCTGTCGGTTTGTTAGTAAAGGCGTTATAGATGATTTGAGTGCCTTCACCGCGCACCATAATCCAATCTAATGGATCATCCTGGCCATTTGATGCAAGGTTTTCACCATCAATGGTCAGTTGTGATAACACCACGCCAGCAGGCTTACTCTCAACGGTTTCATAAGCCTCACCCATTGATGATGAAGTACCTACGTTGATTAGGGTGGTGGTTGAACTGTCTTTACAGATTGGAGTAACGTCTTTAAAAGTAATGTTACGTAACTGAATGTTATCAGCAGAGATAACCACACAACCTTCGCCACCTGTAATTTGTGCCGCCGCGCCATATTCAGAGCCTTCTAGGCCATCATAAGTCGGTTCACCACCTAATAATACTAATGGGGTTTCACTGTCTAAGACTAAATTGCTTAAACCGCTAAAGCTGGCAGTATTATCTAATAAGATAACGATTTGACCATCTTCATTAACGTCAGTCGCGCCGTCAATAGCCGCTTTAAGAGTGCTCAAATCAGCATCACTAAATACCAAATCAGGGACTAAATCCCCTACCGGTTCAATTGGGTCGGTTGGATCTGTTGGATCAGTAGGATCTGTTGGATCTTCAGTTATCGGCTTATCATAAAAATCACAGGCAGATAGCGTTGTTACAGCGAAAACAGCACTAATAAATAACGATAATTTATTAAGTTTCATACAACTTCCTTTTTTCTAAGTTTATTATTTTAATCGAATTCTTTTTTGCATTACTTTTGGATTGTGTAACTGGCACCAACATCTGCCATGGTCAGTACTTTTAAGCCCTTCGCGCCCACATCTAAATCTGCCGCTTCAAGCAAACCATTCGGTGCAACAATAAGCTTTGGCTCAGCAGTGCTAATACCTTCTGCTGGTAAATCTACCGCTTGGATAGGACCAAAATAGACTTCGTTGTTATAGGTAGGGTTAACCAGCTTAGCTACTTCATCATTACCTTTTAGGGCTAAAGACTTTTTCACTGCGGCGTAAGATAAGTTGTTATTAAAGGTCATATCGACACCAGCAAATACCGTCGATACTTTTTGATTGTCATAGAGGCTTACGCGGTGTTTTTTGTCTGAATATAAGACGTTTTGACGCGAGTTAATCACAGTGTTGTTTTCGATTAACACCTTGTTTGGTGTCGCTTGTTTGTTTAAACCTTTGCCTTTGACGTCTTGACTTAACCGTTCGCCTTTTTGAACATCAGTAATACCTGTATTAATGGCGATGCCACCACGAACATTACCGGTACCCATGACTCGTTCAATATAGTTGTTACGAATGGTATGGCCTTCATCATATAAACGAATACCACCTGAGTAACGTTTGCCATTACCAAGGATGACATTGTCTTCAACCACATTATTGATACCGTGACGCAATGACACCATTGAAGCGCTGTTAATAATGGTGTTACCACGTAGCACGTTGCCAGCTGACTTAAATGACACTAACTCTGTTTCACCATCACACTCGTAAAATAGGTTACCTTCAATGGTGGTTTTTGATGGATAGATTGAGCTTTTTGAATCGCCGACACGAATGGCTTCCCAGCTATTTGAGTTGTAACGGATCGCATCGCTAATATCGAACTCTTCATACTGGTTATGCTTTTGGTCATAAAACAAATTACCTTTAATGACATGGTTATCTGCAGTTTCGTCACCTTTAGCTTTCTGAATACCTATCAAGGTGCCGCGTTTATGCTTACCTTCGAAGGTGTTGTTCAATAATTGATTGTTTTTGCCGTAAAGCGATAACCATAAATACTTTGGATATTCATCACGCTTAGAATCTGGCTGATAAGCGTATTTATCATTGAAGAAGTAAAACATCGAGTTTTGTAGAGTGTTGTTATTACCGCGGAAAGTGATGCCGCCCATACGCTCAGCAGGGCCACCTTCGGTAAAGACCACACCATCGAGGGTAATATTGTTACCCACAAGGTTTAGCTGCACTAAGCCGGTAAACCAAGTTTGCCCTGGTACTTTTGCTTTAATAACAACGTTACTCGCGGTGATATCGAGACGACCTAAATCAGCATATTTGCCCGGTTCAAGAATTAACTCTTCCCCATCAGCAAGTGAAGCCAGCTTGCTTTTTAACGCTGCGCTATCAATGGCCTTGATTGAGCCTGAAGTAATCACTGCTTTTTCGTGAGCAACAATATTGTCTATTGCGACCTTATTAGTCTGTGTACCCTCATCAACTTTTGAATAGTTTTCGGTGGCACATCCGCCCAGTAAACTTAACGTAACTAAACCTGCAATTAAGCTAATCTTCATTAAATCGTCCCCTTATTTGTATTATGTTATTGTTTTATTTTTGTCGTATCATATCTGTGATATTGCGCAAACTTTTTTAAACTTTTTTATTATCAAAAGTGCAACAATCAAAATTAAACAATATAAACCATAAAAAACAGCAACTTAAAAAACTTGACCATTTAAGTCAAAAAACGTTAATCTTGTTTTTTGACGCGGGTCACATTTATGGTTCGGATAATAGCAATCAAAAAGCACTGGATCTATTGTATTATTTATTAATTAGAGGGGATTTGGATAAAAAATGACTAAAAAGACATCAGTGCCGCTTTTAACCAGTGTTATTTTTATGCTAATTGCTTGCGGAGGTGGCAGTTCAGAAACGGTTCCGCCTGAAGAAACGGTTCCGCCCGAAGAAACGGTTCCGCCCGAAGAATGTGAAAGTTGCAGCTGGAACATAGATCAATGGAAACTCACCCTACCTGTGAGTAAAGATGATTACTACGGCACGGGTGGCGACTCTGCCGCAGAGCTAATTCCAGCTGATTGTAGCGGTAAAACTCGACTATCAAACGACACCAACGAACCCTACTTCTGGGTTGATGACAGTGATGAGCGCATGTATTTTCAGGTCAACTTAGGTGATAGTGGCGCGACTACCATCAATTCATCTTATGTACGTTCAGAATTAAGAGAGCTATATCACTATCAAACCCAAGACCCTTGCAGTAGCAGCAATCAAAACTGGGCTATAAATCAACAACATCAACTATCAAGCAGCCTGCGCATAGAGCAATACCCACAGATAAATGGCCAAGATCCTAAAGTGATTGTCGGCCAAATCCACGCTTATCAAATAAAACAAGCACTGGTTAAACTGCAATGGGATGGACCAAACAAACCAATCCGCGCCATTTTGAACGATAGCTTTGCCCCTAATAACGACAGCTGTGATAGCTGCCAGTCGTTCAGTGTTGAACTAGGCACAGTGGATGCCGGTACTCAGTGGCACTATGACATTGTGGCCAACCAGCAAGGATTAACAATCACCACTGAGATCAATAATACCACCACAGCAAGAACCCTAGCTTGGGGCGAGCCTGTACTGGCAAAAGACGGTAAGTATTACAGCTTAACAGAAGCTTGGTTAGAGGAGACTTACTACTTCAAAGCTGGAATTTATCCGCAAATCCAACCTGACGAAGACTACCAAAATCAGATTTTTGAAGTGTCATTTGACAAGATCACAATCCAGCACCAGTAGCGTTAAACGTAAATGGCAGCCGTAATATAAGGCTGCCATTAACTTATAAGCGTTAATTCCATTCAGCCCAAACGCCGCATTAATGTATGACAAATTTACAATAAGGGTTAGCAGCACTATTTACTATAAACCTTATATAAGCAGTGGCTGACGCCATATAAGACTACACTCAAACCATTAATTAAAAACCAAATAAACCTAAGTTAGTAGCAAATGGCGCAATAGTTTGCCATTAACACAATACAATAAGATCTGGATCACAGCATCGAAACCGCTAGACAACTACCCTATTTGTATTATTTAATCTTTATAACAAATTCTATGAAGGATGATATTGTGACCCAAATGACCCTACGCCCAATTGCACTACTTATAAGTGCATTAGCACTCAGTCACCAAGTACAAGCCGCCGATTTTGTGTTCTTAAATGAAGATGTTTTGCAGCAAAATCGCACCATCCTTCAAAGCAAAGATGCTAGCGCCTCAATGAAGCAAGCTTATGAACGCTTGCTTGAAGAAGCCGACATCGCCATGAAACAAGCGCCTTTTAGTGTGGCTGAAAAAGGCATGACTCCACCAAGTGGCGACAAACATGATTACATGAGTATCAGCCCTTATTGGTGGCCAGATGAAACCAAAGCTGATGGTTTGCCGTGGATCCGCCACGATGGCAAAACCAACCCAGCCTCAAAAACCACAGAAACTGACTCTAGACGCATTGGTAACTTTACCCGCTCAACCCGCGCGGTCGCCTTAGCGTATTACTTTAGCCAAGATGAAGCCTATGCCAAAAAAGGCATCGAATTTGTGCGTACATGGTTCTTGAATGAAGCCACTAAAATGAACCCTAACGTCAATTACGGTCAAGGGGTTCCCGGCAGAGCAGAAGGACGTCGAGGCGGTATTATTGATACCCGCACCCTTGCCGACAGAATGCTAGATGCCATTGCTATTTTGTCGCAATCAAAGCATTGGACTGAACAAGATGAGCAGCAAATTAAGCAGTGGTACAGCGAGTACTTAGATTGGCTAATTGTTGATGATCTGTCTGGCGGCCCTAAAGGTGAGGCGGCAGCGGCTAATAACCATGGCACTTGGTATGACTTCCAAGTGGCCAGCATCGCTTACTTTATTGGTAATGATCACCTGACTAAACAGATGGTGCAAAAAGGAAAAATGCGGGTTGATACCCAGTTTGAAGCTGACGGCTCACAACCCCATGAGATTGAGCGTACTCGTGCCTACCATTACCACTATTTCAGTATTGTGCCATTAGTGGGCATTGCTGAACTCGGTGAAAAAGTCGGGGTTGATTTGTGGAACTATGAAAACGACAAAGGCGGCTCGATGGCTCAAGGTATCCAGTTAATGGCCAACTACCATGATCCCGCAGTGAAATGGCCTTACTCACAAAAAGATGACCGTCGCCGCGTTGAGCGCATGACTAGCATCTACTTAAAAGCCGGTGAGTCACTGAATAAACCTGAGTGGATAAAGCTTGCCAAAGACACCGACTTTAGCCAGTTCAGCGTTAAAAAGAACTTAGCCGAAGTGTGGGAGCAGCGTGACATTGAGCTGCTTTATCACAAGCAATAATCATTAATAAAATCCTAACACCCAGTCGCAAACGCTACTGGGTGTGTTATTTATAGTGTCAAACAGGAGGCAAGATGCCACACCGTTTAATAAAAACTACCATTGCTACAGCGATGACAATAGGGCTTTGTTCAAGCGCCTATGCCGCCACAGACTTAGCCACTCAGCAGCAAGCCTACAAAGCCAAACTCAGCCAAGCATTAAGCCCGACGCTGGCACCTGCGCAAAATTTTGATTTATCGCAAATGAAAATCAATCTGCCTATTCCTGATCATCGCCCTGCGCGCCAAGGTCAAGTAATGGAAATTGAAGTGGATGAACTTAACGATAGCGTGCGCCCGTACACTAACCACTTTTGGTTTTACAGCCACCCTGAAACTGGCGCCATGGTAATGGCATCACCTAACACAGCACCCACTACTAAAAACAGCGCCAATGCCCGCTCTGAACTGCGGATCATGCTCAATGGTGAAGGGACCAAGGTCAACCCCAAGCACCCAAGCAATAACTTTGTCATTGATACTCACCCTAACAAGCAAGCTTATGGCGCTATCGGCGGCCAGTTAAGTGCCACCGTTGCGGTTGATTGGGTTAGTGTTAGTGGCGATGACAGTAAATTCCCATCCCACTCGGTGGTGGTTGGCCAAATTCATGGATCAAGTAAAGTTGAACCACTTAAAATTTACTACCGCAAAATGCCAAACCATGAATATGGTTCACTGTTTTGGAACTATGAAGTTTACCCAGCAGATATAGACCAACGCTACGATATCCCTATTCCAATTTGGGGCAGCGATACGTTAACCAAGCAAAGTGACGATCCTATTGATGGCATCAAGCTAGGGGAGCTATTTAGCTATGACGTCAATGTTGTTGGCAGCTTGATGACGCTAACCTTTGTCAAAAATCCCGGTACTGATGCCGCCCAAACCAAGGTATTTAAAACCGATTTAAGTCAGCCTTACCCAGGTCACCCCATTGACCAAGGTTATGGCAGCGACAACATGTACTTTAAAGCCGGTGCTTATAACCAATGTAATCAAGGTACTGCGCACCCAGTTTGGGGCACGGGATGCACTAACAACGGCGTCGCCGCAGGAGATTACACCCAAGTGAGTTTTTATAAGCTGAACTTGAAACAGTAGTGTTGTGGGTCATTTAAGTCAGTAACTAAGCCAGCTACAAGCTGGCTTTTTTTGGCTAAAAATAACACTCATTAGCTAGCATTTATCGTTAATTTCGAGCTTGAGATCTTGATTTTTTAAACTGCAAACGAAGTTTGATAACTAAAAACCTATCGCCATAACCTTATTGTGCCCAGCAGGTAATAAGCACCGAAAATACAACAAATGACAGAACTGACAACCCAAAATGTTAGCGAGTTTTGGTGCACCAGGGGATCGGATGTGAAAAACGGTACAATTAACCCTGCAATACCGCGCACTAAATACACTGCGGAGATTAAGACTAAGCAGGTTTTTAATAGAGGAAGCTTGAAGATAACCCCAGCGCCAGATAGGGCGTAAAAGCCCCAGCCCGCTAGAATAGCAGCGATGATAAGCGTGACTATCGTTGGGTATGAGTCACCAGCTGCAGCCATCTGCGCCATCCCCTCTCCAGCACCGAAAAAACGGTACCAATCCGGCCCGCCGAAAATACAGCCGATGTGTAATAACGCAGCGAAAAAGCTTAAGTACGCAGCAACAATAAGTAAATTATTTCTTTGCATCTAAATCCCTTTAGAACATAACGTTTATAGCCAGCCAATGACTGTACATTCAGCAAAGCTATTGATTAATAAGTACTCTAGCAAATCAAAATCGAAATAACGAGTAGGCTTAATGGCCAACACTCACTTCTAATTACAACGTTAATCTTTTTAAATCAGCAAACCAAGTTTGAAAAACTCAATTTCCCATTGGCAAATAGCCAAAAAAAAACCACCTAGATAACTAGGTGGTTTTCATGGTCAACATTTTGTAGGGAACTGAGTTAACGGTTCAATCTAACCATATTTAAAGCTTAGCTATTGCTTGCTTCTGCCTCAAGGGCTGCATCTTCAATCTTGTCGTCTACCGCTTTAATCAACACTAGACCCACGGTAAGTACAATGCCGCCACACAAGATAAAGATAAAGCGTCCGGTCATTTCGTTAGGAATGAAGAACATCGACATGATCCCAATACCTGCCACCGAAATCAGTGAACCGAGCATTTTACGTTGCTTGTTATCTAATTTCTGCTGCTCTTCACCTTCTGAAATCAACGGTGTATCAAGGTTCTCGAAGAATTTATCTACATCTTTTTGACGCTCTGCAGTTAATGGCTTGTAGAACAATGTTGATGCCACGAAGAAGCCAGCAGTAAACACTAAGTGACCCACTAAACCAATGGCAACCACAAGCTCTGACCACTCACGAGAGGTTAACTGATTGTCTAAGTTAAACGCAGTTTCTATCATTTCTGGGGTAATAATAAAGCCCACAAAGAATGAAACAAAACCACCGACAACTAAGGTACCCCAACCAGCCCAGTCCGGCGTTTTCTTAATAAAGAAGCCACAGAAAGCAGGGATAGTCATCGGGAAACCAATCAAGGCGCCCACGTACATCATGGTATCGAATAAGCTTAACCCTTTGAGCGAGTTGATAAACAATGCCACCAAGATAATCGCAACACCAAAGAAAGTAGAGGTTAGCTTAGAAACCACCACTAGCTCTTTCTCGTTCGCTGTTGGGCGAACAATCGGCTCATAGAAGTTTTTAACAAAAATACCTGAGTTCTTATTCAGACCAGAATCCATAGAAGACATGGTTGCTGCAAACATGGCCGCAATCAATAACCCAACCATACCTGCAGGCATGTAAGTTTCTACAAAGTAAAGGTAAGCAAAATCAGAGGCTTTGCCAGCTGCATCTGGGTAAGCCAGTGCCAAGTTAACCCCTTCACCAGCTATAAACCAGCTTGGCATGAACCAAATTAATGGGCCCATGGTCATTAAAATACACGCTAACAATGCTGCTTTACGGGCATTTTTAGAGTCTTTTGCAGCAAGGTAACGGTATGAGTTCAGCATGTTATTGGTAATACTGAACTGCTTTAAGAAGATAAACACACCCCACATAGCAAAGATGCTCAAGTAGTTCATGTCGTTACCAACAATGAATGACTCAGTTGGGAAGTTTTCAATGATGTTATTTACGCCACCACCTTGAATAATTGCCACTACCGCACAAGTAACGGTTACGGCCATAATCACCAGCATTTGCAAGAAGTCTGAGGCGATAACCGCCCAAGAACCACCAGTCACTGACATCACTAATACCACAAGACCCGTTAGGATAATGGTGGTGGTCATGTCAAAGCCAAAGATGCCAGAGGCGATAATAGCCAAACCATTTAACCAAATACCCGCGGTAATAACGCTGTTTGGCATGCCAGTCCAAGTAAACACTTGCTCGTTAACTTTACCGAAGCGCATTCTAATGGCTTCAATTACGGTAACAACGCGAAGTTGGCGGAATTTAGGAGCGAAGTAGAGGTAGTTCATCAGGTAGCCAAAGGCATTGGCTAAGAACAATATTGCGACGGCAAAACCGTCGGTGTACGCTTTACCTGCAGCACCGGTAAAGGTCCAAGCACTAAACTGCGTCATAAACGCCGATGCACCAACCATCCACCACAGCATGTTTCCGCCGCCACGGAAGTAATCACTTGTATTGTTAGTGAACGTTCTAAACATCCAACCAATACCAATCAGGAATAAGAAATATATTCCGACAACAATCGTGTTAAGTTCCATTGTTCAACCTTAATCTAATACGCTTGAGTTGACTATAATCTAAAAGCCCCATTTAATTGTACTACAATATAGCAAATGTGTGATCAAACACATAATAGTTATTCGGCTATTTTATTTGCAGTCGCATTTTATGATTTAGATTCATTTTCAACAAAAACCAAAAATAAAATAAAACGATAAAAAACAGGAGTATATCAAGTTTAAGTGAGTGAGTTCACACATTTTATCTTAAAGAAAAAACACAAATAATTATTACATTATGACAGTTAAGAGTAGTTACTCTTTCACCACAACCACCCAATTGTAGTATTTATTAACTATTTAGAGAGAGATTTCACTCACGAAGATTAAACAAAGTCACTTTCAAACCACCTCAAAAAGCTGTTATGTGTGTAAAATACACTTAATTAATATTCAAAAAGTTTGACAGCACTGCACTCATAATAAGTGACAGCAACAAGCATTAAAATAGCACCTAAGTGCGTTGCACACTTTCTCAATTAGCAGCTTAAAAGATGTCGCTAACCTTACTGAATGAGACTTTAATGGCAAAACCCAACCCTAAAGGCCCTAGTCGCACTGTCGATATCTTCTGTGGCAAATGTAAAACCCAACTTTTTAAGTACCGCAAAGGGGGTAAAGGCGCATTAGTAAAATGCTTTAAAGAGCGCATTGTAAATGATTACACCACCAGCCCATGTATATGTCCGCAATGTGAAAGCACTTTTGCCAGAGACACCTTGGTTCGTGGTACCCCTGCCTTTAAGATGATTGGCGGCAAGGTAACCATGAAATAAAGTCTATTAAGTCGCTGCGTTATTCAAGTCATCGCTTAACAAGCTAATCGACCCGCTGCTGATAAAGCCCATAAAAAATGCCGCCCATTACCATAAGGTATTGGGTGGCATAACGGTTTCATACTAACAAGCAGTCTCACCTAGCGTTTACATCCAGGTAAGCACTTATCATCATTAGTCTAAATGGCTTACCGCTTCTAATGTCAGCTTGATCATGTCATTCAAGGTCTGTTGACGCTCTTCAGCGCTCAAGTGTAAACCTTGTCTTAAATGATCGGTCACTGTCATCATTGCTAATGCATTAGCGCCGTATTCCGCAGCGACGCCGTAAAGCCCAGCCGCTTCCATTTCAACGCCTAAGATGCCGTACTTTTCCATTAGGTCGTAACGTTCTTCATCTGCACTATAAAATAAGTCAGAAGAATATAGGTTACCGACATGGTAACTTGCACCTTGTTTATCAGCTGCATCAGCCGCTAAACGCAACATGTTAAAGTCAGCAATCATAGCAAAATCGGTATTAGCAAAGCGCGAACGGTTAACCGCTGAGTCTGTGCTTGCACCCATTGCCATAACCACATCCATCAATTTAATTTTATCGCTCACAGCGCCACAAGAACCGATACGGATAATGTTCTCAACGCCGTATTCGGTGATCAACTCTTTAGCATAGATAGAGATTGACGGAATGCCCATACCAGAACCCATCACTGAAATCGGCTTACCTTGAAACTCACCGGTATAACCCAGCATGTTACGAACATCAGTCACTAGCTTAGGGTTATCAAGGAAGTTTTCAGCAATATATTTAGCACGTAGAGGGTCGCCAGGCATTAAAACTGTCTTAGCAAAAGCACCTTCTGGGGCATTAATATGTGGGGTCATGTGTTACTCCAATAAAAAGCCTGCTACTGATAAGCAGGCGTAAAAAATTAAGGTTATTAGCCGGCTAAGCTAAATAATAAACCGGCAATAGTACCGCTCATTAAGTTTGCTAGTGCAGCGGCAATTAAGGCTTTCATGCCAATTTCACCTAGGTCATGACGACGCTCTGGGCACAATGCCGCTAAACCGCCAATCACCATGGCGAGTGAGCCAATGTTAGCGAAGCCACAAAGGGCAAAACTGATAATAATTTGGGTTTTTGGCGACAGCTCTGAAGCCACTTTTAAGAAGTCGAGATAGGCAACAAACTCATTAATCACCATTTTTTGGCCGATAAATGAAGCCGCTTGGGTCGCTTCAGACCAAGGCACACCCATTAACCATGCAAGTGGCGCTAATAAGTAACCTAAGATGGCTTGTAGCGTTAGATCTGCAATACCAAACCAACTACCTACGCCACCGATAAGACCGTTAACCATTGCAATCAATCCCACAAATGCAATCAGTAGCGCAGCAACCATCATCACCTGTTGCATGCCCATCGCTGCGCCATTGGCGGCAGCATCAAGTACATTGCTCGGTTTGTCTTCTTGCTCATCCATGACCTTACCAATGTCATTGCGAGGCGTTTCAGTTTCTGGCCACATAATTTTGGCAAACAACAGTCCTGCTGGTGCAGTCATAAAGGCAGCGGTCAGCACGTACTTAATATCAACACCCATTTGGATATAACCAATCATGGTGCCACCAGCAACAGAGGCTAAACCGCCAGTCATCACTGCAAATAGCTCTGAGCGGGTCATGTGTTTTACAAAAGGACGCACCATTGAAGGGGCTTCAATCGGTCCCACAAAAATATTGGCGGTTGCCGATAAGGACTCAGCGCGGCTAGTGCCAAGTATTTTTGATAATGCGCCGCCAATAATGCCAATAAACAGCTGCATGATGCCAAGGTAATACAGCACGGCGATGAGCGAGCTAATAAATACCACAATAAATAACACGTTAATTAAGAAGATGAATCCAACACTGAATTTGGCTAAGTCACCAAACACGAAGCTTAAGCCTTCATTGCCGTAGCTAATAACGTGCATCACGCCATTAGAAGCGCTATCCAATATGGTTTGACCCATTGGCACGTACATTACAAATGCACCAAAGGCGACTTGGAATGCTAACGCACCGATAACCGTTCTTAGGTTAATAGCCTTTCTTCGTTCTGACAGTAAAACAGCTAAACCAATCAAGGCACACATGCCTAGTAAACTGATGAAAACATCCATACATTTTTAACTCACTAAACTCTACGATACGAGCAGTTTAGCGAGCAATGGCACGGACTCAAGCAATAGATACCAGTCGGGATGATTATTTTTATTAGACGATTAAAAGCCTGACAACGCCTTATAAATAACAACACAAAGCCTAAATAGCGCTTTCACAAGGAGCAGACAGGCAGCAATCAAATTACAACTTAAAAACATCACCAACATCAACCTCACAAGGGTGACCAACTGAATCAATATCGGCGTGATTTCAAACAGAATAAAATGTCACTTTATCCGATCAAATTATTACAATTAAGTAATTTTACAACACTAAAAAACGTTAAAAATTAGCCCCAAAATGCTTCACTTTCGAAGTACTCAAACAAGAACAATGATTCAAATAAGATAGATGAAGATGAAAAAGCCCGTTAAACGGGCTTTTTATTTAGAATGACCATTAAATAGCACAGCGGTAACTGTAACGATAAATCAGTTCGTATTCAGTTTGGTCACTGGTAACTTGGTCGATAGCCCTGCTGCAATAGCAACAAAGGCCGCCGAGATCCACAAGCAGGCTTCTAGACCATAAAACTGAAACACTGCCCAGATAATACCGTACCGATTAATCGCCCCATGGCGTTAGCCATATAGTAAAAGCCCACATCAAGGGACACTTCATCACTGTCGGCAATAATTGTGACTATTAATTAGTGCGTAAATTAGTGCGTGCTCAGTTTGGTCACAGGTAACTTGGTCGATAGCCCTGCTGCGATGGCAACAAAAGCCGCCGAGATCCACAAGCAGGCTTCTAGACCATAAAACTGAAACACTAGCCCAGATAATACCGTACCGATTAATCGCCCCATGGCGTTAGCCATATAGTAAAAGCCCACATCAAGGGACACTTCATCACTGTC
>NZ_MCTY01000003.1:0-5683 GCF_002873635.1 Shewanella sp. 10N.286.52.B9 | reverse complement strand
TCGAAAACACCACTAAAACTCAAGCCATACGACCTTGCCCTTGTTGCCGACAACCGATGATATTTATGGGGGTGCATAGGAATAAGCATGCACGACTGACAAGCTTTCTTAGGCAAAAACCAACCACACCTAACGCCACTGTTTAAGCGGAAGGATTAAAAATTAACACTTAAGATGCGGAACAAGAAAAGTATCAGGAGGTGCTAAGGCATTGATATTTTAGGTAAAGAAATTAGCTGACGATGCTAAGGGATCTATGCGGCTAGTAAAAAATGTAACTGCTCTGCACACATCGAAAAAGCGTAAGATCTTACGCCGATATTTACACTATAAAGGTATCACTCGGGCTTGTTCAACACTTGGGATAAGGACGCGGCTACGCGCGGCCTATCCTTATCTGTTATACAACTTTTACCTGTTTATCCCAGTTTTCCCACGGAATGAGTCTTCCTGGATAAGCTACTTTTTGAAAAGGCCACTGACTTTTAAGCCATTTAGAAACAACATTAAAAAGCTTTTCTTGTAATACAATACTGTCAGAGCGTATCCAGTAATAGACCTCGCAATCAAACTGTTTTGAACGGCTAGGATCGATATAAATAGAACCAAAACATTTGTTTCTATCAGTATTTAAAACTGAATATGCAAAGGCTTTTTTAGTTTTAAATTCCTGTTCATGCACTTTTAAGCTGGTAATACTTTCTTCTAATGTCATATTTGGTTTTGGCCAAGAAAAGTCCCTACCAAATATTCCTTGTAGTTCAGTTGTGCTAGACATTACAGCTTCATAGTCTAAGTTAGCTACATTGGTATCTAATGGGCAAATATGGAATATATCCGTCTCTAAGTTAATAGGAGCTTCGAAATCTTTGGGAATAAAATGTTTCAACGTTCACTGAACCCTAGAGTTGTATAGACATAATGACTCCCCACTAAAGATGCTGATCTCCAATTAATCGTGGGTTAGCTGAAAGCCAGAGCCATAATAGTTTTGTTAAAGAAACTAAATCGGAGATCAGCATGAACAAACATAACATACTTTTTATTGGCCTAGATACTCATAAAGAATTTGTTGAAGTGGCCTATATTGAAGATCAACGTGACGCTCAAGCCGTTCATTTAGGTCGAGTTTCAAGTGCTAAAGCGTCTATCACTAAACTCGCTAGGCAGTTCGAATATAAATACCCTGATGCAACGCTACATTTTGTATATGAAGCAGGGCCCTGTGGTTATTGGATTTACCGTTTACTCACCAGTTTAGGCCATTGCTGCTATGTCATCGCACCTTCTCTTATTCCTAAAAAACCAGGCGAGAAAGTCAAAACAGATAAGCGTGATGCACTTAAACTGGCTAAGTTATTAAAATCGGAAGATCTGACTGCTATCTACGTGCCAGAGCCTGAAGATGAAGCCATTAGAGATTTATCACGAGCGCGTGAAACAGCGATGAAAGATCTAAAAGATGCTAAATATCAACTCAAAGCATTGTTGCTTCGAAACAATATCAATTATAAAGGCACCGCGAATTGGTCGCTTCAACACCTTCGCTGGCTGACAGAAATTATATTGCCGCACCCAAGTCAACAGATTGTCTTGCAGGAGTACATACAAAGCATCACGGAGCGTATTTCAAGACTTAAACGATTAGACAATGAGTTAGAACACCATGTTAAGAACTGGCGCTATTACCCTGTCGTAAAGGCCATTCAGGCATTACGCGGTGTCAGGTTACTTGTTGCCACTGGCGTTATTGCAGAATTAGGCGATTTAACCCGCTTTGACCACCCAAGAAAGCTAATGAGCTATTTAGGACTCGTGCCATCTGAACACTCCAGTGGCGGTAAGCGGCATGTTGGCTCTATCACCAAATGCGGTAATGGCCGTGCGAGACGTTTATTGGTTGAAGGCGCACATTCATACCGTTATCCCGCAAATATTTCGACCGATATACAAAAACGGCAAGAGGATTTACCAAAGCAAATTACTGATATTGCATGGCAAGCGCAACTACGACTCTGTCGTCGATATCAAAAGCTCATGCAAAAAGGTAAACACTACAATGTCATAGTGACTGCAATAGACAGAGAAATGATTGCATATATTTGGGCTATTTCACGGGAAATTGTACTCGTGCAAATTAACCCTAAATTACGGTTATCAAGAGTACCTGCATGAGTAACAGTTTTGAGTTAATGCAGTTGATCAGGCATCGGCAGTGGCACAATCACCGACGGCGTTAGGATGGCATACAGTTAACCCTGTGTGAACCACGAACATAGACTGAAGACAGGTGTCACGACGGATTATGTAAGGTAGGCGCTGCTTATTGAAAAATAAGTAATCCACGGATATCTGCATGACAACCGACGAAATTACTTGCTTCATCTTCTGCGTTAACTCAATTCATTTTGGGTAAAGAATAAAATAGGCTTAAATCTTTAGGCCAAAACTATTGCGCTTTACTTGACGTGGGGAGTCATACCAACGCCTAAAGCACAGGTGCAGCTTTGCTGCGTCCTGTGCCTTTACTTGTTAGGCGGGCCAATATATTTAACATTTGTTTCAATCGATCTTTGGACGTTACAAACATCTCTGGATTCATTATTGTCTAATATAGATATACGGCGTTCTCTGGAAGTATTAATCTCATAGTAAATTTTCCCATTAAACTCAAATAATCTATTATTCATCCCGCCACAATTTGGATGCCTATTGTCCAAATTTACCCCTTGCATTTTCAATAAGGGAGTTTGACCTTTGTTGTTTTTAAAGGTGCCGCTTTCAATATTTAGCTCATCATAATACAAGAAATCACACCCTCTTCCTGCACCGCTCGCATAGTTTACTTGGGCTACAAGCTCTTTATTTCCATCATTATCAATATCTAGATATCCTTGCCTGAGTATTCCGGTCTCATACCTACCAGCCTCTCTGACCTGTTCGCGCGTCATCACAGGCTTGTCTTTTAACTCGATATACCGAAGCTTATTTTCGCTTGCTAAATTACATATATCAGAGCTCGTTTCTAATTCATTTGTAGGAATGAATTTTTCTGACTCTATATTTTCAAATTCGCATACCACGTAACTATTGTTCTCTGGCGTGGTATATCTTATGTGAGAGGAACCTTTCTCTGTGCCATGCGAGTTATAAACCTTACCATTATATTCAAAATAACTAGAGGAGAAGGTCCAATATGTTTTCCACTCAAAGCCAATTGTTTTGAGATAAATATTATCGCCATTTTGTTTTTTGAAATTTATACAGGGGGCATTCATTGTGCCGCCCCAACAAGTCTCCGCAACTTCATCCTTTCCATCGTTGTTGACATCGAATAGCTCATTGTTAACAGGGTTTCTTTTAGCGGTACCGGAACAAACTGCTTCTAGATCAGTTAGAGTCGGCAAAATGTTTTTGGAAAATACATCCAATGTATTAATCCTATTTTCATAAACCGAAATTAAGCATCTATCCAATCTTGAACTATTTCGACACAAATCATTTCTTTGCCTTATCCATTTCCTTTGCTCTTTTAAAAGTATTTGAAATTCACTTTTTTCAAGATTGCTCTTTAATTTGGAAAAAGTTTCAGAAAGATCGTCATCAAGTTTGCTTAATTGATTATTAGAACATATTGACTGCTCAATTTTTGGTGAAGCCTTAGAGCAATCAAAACTTGCCGCATAAGAATTTACTGAAAATACAGATATTAATATGAGTAGGTATTTCATGTGCTTATTCGCCTAACGCCGCAATAAGCGGTCAGCTAAATGTTGGCTAAAATTGTTGTGAGGAACGAACAGCAGCCAACGTTTAGCTGTCCGTCTTGATTGCCTTTGTTATATTTTGGCTATGAATAATATTCGAAATCTTGTTGTAGCCTTTTTTCTAGCTCTTCTTCAGTATCAAACCTTACTGTATTTGGGTAAGGAAGTGATTCTTTTTTACTAGACCAAGTAAGATGAACTATATATTTATTGTTTTCAGATAAAACAAGAATATCGTCGCAGTCTTCACGTTTAGCAATTACAGAAAACTCCTTGCCAAACAGCATATGACCAATATCGATTTCCTTTTTAGCTTCAATTAATAAGTTCTTTTTATGAGTATCGGGATAGTCATTAATATCCGACCACGGTTCTAAATACATTTGAGGTCTCTAAAAATATAACGCTTTAGATAATGAGCCGATGTTTTATCCTAAAAAAAGCCCTCGTAAAGGCCAAAACATCGTCTCATTAATCGTCTTGTTGAACTGCCGCGATACCTGTGGTGATTGCTCACTTGCTAGTATCGCGATAGCTGATTTATTAATCAGTAGACTACCGCAAGTAAAATCATTTATCACCTTCTTTTATAATGATAATTTGCAACCTCCTGTCGATTACCCACCACAATGCCACCAGGTGATCTCAGGCAATAATGCTATCCCTATTAATGTCGCGTGCTATCCACCACCGTTGGTTTATTGCCCGTCGCGGCTTGTATCTCTAACTCATCACAAATCGCACAATCTATCGTTAAACCAAATTTATCCATCACCCCTTGCCAATCAGGTAGACTCGGCGTTTGATATTCTGCTTGCCCTTGACTCAACCTCGCTTGATTTAAGCGGGCTATCTGACTGGGGTGATAGAAACCGTAATAACGCATACTCTGCTGATGGGGCAATGGCTGATGACGTAATATTTGCCGTTCAAAGTCGGCAATGCTGTAACGGCTTTGCGCCATCTTTTTAGTCCGGTGATCTCGATATCTGAAATACACCTGCCCATCTTTAATCTTCAGTATCTGATGGTTTTTAAGGGCGCCACCACACATATATCGCGCTAAATATTTTGCTACCCCAAAGCCTTGATTGTAGGGCTTACATGCATAAATTTGCCATTTAACCCGACCAAGTTTATTGAGTAAATTAATGACTGAAGTGCTTGTCTCGCCATTGGGCAATATCAACTCCCCCTTACTGAGCCCCGCGTTTATTTTAGCAATTAGCTTACCTCTAAATAATCGCTTAACCACTTCAACTGGCAATAGGCTTTTACGTCTCGGCTGCTGCCATTTACCAGCATCATCAAGACCGCCGTGGGTCATTAAACAATGTATATGCGGATGATCACTTAAATTTCGTCCCCAGGTATGCAGCGCAAGCAAGAAACCAGCTTGAACGCCTAAATGCTGTTTATCAGCAAACAGTGTCTTTAACGTCTCGGCCACGCTCTTAAATAACAACCCTTGAAACCAGGCTCGATTAAAACGCCAAAGTGGTAGTAGTTCATGGGGGCAAGTAAAGATCCAATGATGATGTTGAGTAGCAAGTAATCGCGCTGACCAATCTGCCAGCCACTGCTCTCGCTTCACAGTCTGACACTGGGGACAACCTCGATGTCTGCAAGAATTATAAAACACTCCACACAGATGACCTTGCTCACAATATTGACCGTGACTGCCCATCTTTTTAGTTCGACAAGCCGTGATCGCATCGAGTGCTTTGAGTTGGTATAGCGGTAACTTCACCCCATATTTTCTTGGTGGATATTGGGTGAAGAGTTGTTGTAAGGAGTATTGCGTCATAGCAATAAATATAGACTATACTGTACAAAAAAACAGTAGTTATTATGATGAAAATTGATTAGCTATGGGCTTCTCCGGACTCCGTCCGGCAGGTTCAACAGCTTATTCA
>NZ_MCTY01000002.1:3509-48980 GCF_002873635.1 Shewanella sp. 10N.286.52.B9 | reverse complement strand
GCATCGATCCCTTAGCATCGCCAGCTAATTTCTTTACCTCAACATATCAATACCTTAGCACCTCCTGATACTTTTATTGTTCTGCATCTTAAGTGTTCACTTTCTAATTCCTCGGCTTAAACAGTGGCGTTAGGTGTCGTTGATTTTTGCCTAAAAAAGCTTGTCAGTCGTGCATGCACTTTTTCATCCCTTTGTTGCCAGCAACCCATAATTATCATCGGTTGTCGGCAGCATGGGCAAGGTCGTATGGCTTGCGTTTTAGAAAATTAACTGTGAAACCCATAATTAATTTTTCCCAAATCTAGTTTGTCATTTTGAATAAATCAAAATAGTGATATTAGGTCACATACAATTTAAAACGTTGGTTTAATTGCTTTATTTACAAACTCCGTTTGAATTAACGTCGTGGTGCTTCGCCCATACCAGAGTCAAGGGGGAAACTGCTTGTCCCCCTTAACAATCCCTCAGCACCCCGACGAAAAATGCTGAATAACGCATGATTTTCGATGGGGATTGATCCAGCTTTTAACTTCATCTGTATCCCTCTTCGGTCATTGTCGAAAAGCCCTAACGCTTCCGATAGGCCATCCCTGGCCTAACGATAGCTAGCTTGGCATCCATGCCAAGCTCACGGCCTTTTCTCGATGACCTCAATTCAAATTGAGTCTTTTAGAATTTTAATTTCAGATGTATTTATTTTTATTGTCATAAATACCGTCAAATCGAAGAGATAATAAACCCAGTGTAGATGCAGCAGTGAGCTTCCAAAACATGGATGTTTTGGCAGAGCTTACAAGGACGTACTTGCAGCGTCTCGCAGTTGTATCTGCACATAAGCCTGCGGCAGGCAATGGGTTAGATGGAAGTGATGGTCATCAGTAACTGAGTGAATATAAATAAAGTATAACGTTGGTGCTGGTAACACGTTTATGTCCTGAAATAAGCTAGCTCGGTTCTAAATGAGTGACCATTCCCCCTTGGCCACTCAAACAAAATGATGAGTTAAATTGATAACAAATTTCTCGGAAACAACAGTTAAATTATTTTAAAATCATATACAAGAATACTAGTAATATTGAAGCCAATTATCTTTCATCGCTAATATGATTATCTGTTTTGAATTCGATTGTAATCAAGTATGCCTGCATCTATTGGATGATTTTTTTTGTATTGCGTCATCAAGGTGTCACTGAATGCCCAAAAAGCAGGGTCAGTTCTTCGAACGCCATAGTTATCTAACAATCTTTTGTAATCAGCATTGGTTTTAACCTTGAGAACTTGAGCGACTAATGCTGGCAGCTCAGCTTCTTTTACGCGCCAAAAAGCATTGGGGTAACTGCCAAGTAGGCCGTTAACCAGTGTCACATTATCGCGTTTATATAGCCGGTTGGATTCTTCATCAAATAAGCTAGAGATGTTTTTATGGGCACTGTTTCTTATTAGGGTGAAAAGCTGAGGTTCAACAGAGGTATCTGCAGCTTCAATCACAATATAAGTAAGTTCAGGGAATATAGATACATTTTCCCCTTGTAGATGATTAATCCTTTGAAGGTGCGCCTTACTCTCATCTGAAAGCTGGGTTGACTCAAGTGCATAACGAGTTGGCGTTACCTTTGCGACTCGCTGTTTGAGCATTTGCAATAATTCATGCTTAGGGTCGTTTGTCGTATAAATAACTTCTGTGGGTTTACTGAACTCATTGATATTGCCTTCAAGATGATCTGTTAAATACAGACTTGCATCTTGATACCAATCAGCAAGCTCTTGGTGACGGTTTTTCGTTGGTAACAAGGTTAAAAAGTTCGACTCACCTTCCATGCGAAGAAGATCCATGTACATGCGAGTAATTAATTGATGGCCAAAATTACCATAGACATCATAACCAGCCACAAGCAGGTAATGAATGCGCTCTAATAACGAATAACTGATAACCCAAGCGGTTTTAGGTTGCTCACCGATTAAGCCTTTCACGACTGATGCATTATCAAAATGGCGAAATACCGTTAGGCTAGCATTAGCATTCGTACCATTGCCGTCCCAAATAAGCTGAGTGGTTAAGTGCTCATTATTTTCGAATTCTTCTTCCAAGAATGCATTTTTAGCCCGAAGAAAGCGGCCCTGTTGTCTAGCATATTTAATCCAATTACTAACCGGTCGCAAAGTATTGCTTTCCTCCTCAGCAGGAAGGGTCAGGTTGTCGGCCTGTGAGCGATAAAATTCATTTAATTGTGAGAGGTTAGACATATCAGGGTCGACAAAAAACACCCAAAATCTGTCATTAATAACATCAAGTGCAAGCTGTCCTCGACATACCGGGCCTTTTATATACGCCATAATGGTATTTTGCGCATTATCAAGCATAAACTTATAGCGCGCCTCTACGGGTAATTCTGTGAAGGCGATAAGCGGATTTGCAGCAACTGATGGTTTATAGCTTGGTAAAGCGCTAACTGTATAATTGGGTTCAATAAACAATGACTTTATACGCTCAAGCTTTTCATCGCTAAGTGCATATGGCATATGTGTTTTATCGACAATGGTTTCGCGCACTTGCTCTAAGCGATAGAAAAAAGAATCTGTCTTTGGATCATCGTAAGGTCGACGTGTTGCGATGACATCGATGACTTCCCCTGGGGCGGTTTTCGATCTAACCAATTTAAAAAAGGTCGGTACCCCTTGCGGGCCAATGTCCTCGTTCTCGAAATATAAATGTGAAACAAACAAATGTTCAAATATATAGCGACTTGATAGTTGTTGTTTTAATGATTTTTTATTAAGGAATGTTTCCCATTTCTGCACCGCTGTAAGTTCATTGCTTGAAGGAGGAGCGACAGCTGTCATTGGTGCGCCTTTCGAAAGCCACTGCAACAATATATTATTTTCATTGTTTGATATTTGCGGTAAGCCATAAGGCATCCCCCATTTAGGGAAGTCCTCTTCATAGCTGTCCATTTCTTCAATCGATGGGCACTGTTGATTATGATCAAGGGAGAAGTCCCACGAGTCATCAAGTATATCTTCAGTTGGTAAAGGATGGCTTTGTTTTAACAGTAGCATTCGCGCAATAACACCGGCTTGTATATTGGCTGCTGGTGATTGTGAGCGTTCATTCAGTACTGGAGTAAAGCCTTTATCACGCCATTGCGCCGTTGTTTGGGCATCGAGAAACATGCGAGTTGTATTTGCAGAAAGTAACCGCGTACCTTGGTACACTTTATCTTTATTCGCACCACGGTCTATACCTTCAGCGGATGACATCTTAAGTTGACAAGGCGCATCGTAACAAGCGTGGCAGACAACACATCGGTTATCGATTATAGGTTTAACATCATTAATATAGCTTTGAGCTTGAACTGAGTTTGTTTCTACCATGCGCTGTTGGGGCTGCGCTTTACCGTATAACTTATCGTAATTAAAACCCACAAAAATCGCGCAACCTGACAAGATAACACAAAGAAAAATTACCATTGTGCGGCTGTAGTACTTCAAAAAAAAATTATACATAGTCAATTGGCAACCTCTTGGTTTGTTGCGTTTGCATCAAATGATTATTGATGGTTTTGTGGCAAAAAATTTGCTGTTGCTTCAGGAATAATCTTTCCCATCTCATTCAGCGATTCAATTAATCAATGATAAGGAATGAATTTGAATAGAAATATTTTGTTATTGAGTTTAACCTTTGCTGCTTGGGTTGGTATGGCTTGTCACCAATGAGTTATCTCTATCTCATCATGTCCTGCCCAGTCCTGTCATAGCGAGTAATTTGTCTACTTCTTCAATCACTTGGGGTGAGCTTATTGAATATGCACCTATATGGCCTAACAAGCTAGTTCAATATCAATTTATCTCGAACACATCGAGGTCCAGAACGACAAAACCTAGCCTAAAAGTAGTCTAGTTATACTGTGCTATCAATAAACACAGTAATAGCCTAGTAAAATTGAGCAGATCATCACAGAGCGAACCCAGGCATAAACGAGTGTTATATAAGTGATAGGGTTTTACGCATTCTAAAGCCAGCGTATTTTTAAGTGAAAAGACCACTGAGGGCAGATAAAAAGTCTAACTTTTTTATTGGTTAGTTGAATCATATCTTATAATTCAAGATGCTGCTGTGAAGACAAAAAGTCTGACCTTAATATCTGCCTACTTCAAGTTATTTTTGGCATAAAAAAAGGCTACCAGAAAGTAGCCTTAAATCCCCAGCTCTGAAGCAAGCTTCAGCGCAAATGGTGTAAAATTAGCAGACTCTAGCAACTAAGCCTTTTAAATAGAATCCTTCAGGGAAGCCGCTACCTATTGGGTGATCGCTGGCTTGGCTTAAGCGGTCAATAAACTGTACATCACGCTTGGCATCTAAGGCTGCATCTGCCACAACCTTTTGGAATAAGTCCGCAGGCATCAGCCCAGAACAAGAGAATGTCAGTAAAATGCCGCCTGGATTTAATAACTGCATCGCAATCATGTTGATATCTTTGTATCCGCGACAAGCACCGTTTAGTTGGGCTTTATTATCGGCAAATTTTGGTGGGTCTAATACAATAACATCAAAGGTTTTACCCTCGTCACGGTACTGGCGTAATAGCTTAAATACATCAGCTTCATGGTAATTAACATGGTCATCATTAAAGCCATTGATTTGCATATTTTTACGGGCGGTATCTAACGCTAACGCCGACACATCAACGTTTTCAATGCTCGATGCGCCGCCTTTAGCGGCGTATAAGCCAAAGGTGCCGGTGTAACAAAAACAGTTAAGTACTGACTTGTCTTTTACAAATCTGGCAGCAATATTGCGGTTATCACGTTGGTCTAAATAAAAGCCGGTCTTATGACCTTTAGTGACATCAACTGCGATTTTAATGCCGTTTTCTTCAATGATCACTGGCATTTCTGGCAGCTCACCATGAAGTAAACCCGTTACCGGCTTTAACCCCTCTTTTTTACGAGAGTCAACATCTGAGCGCTCATAGATAGCGCAATCAGGATAAAGCTCAGCGAGGACTGATACTAAGGTATCACGCCAGTAATCTGCGCCCGTGTTAAGTAACT
The DNA here is from genome assembly GCF_002873635.1 of Shewanella sp. 10N.286.52.B9. Lineage (NCBI taxonomy): Bacteria > Pseudomonadati > Pseudomonadota > Gammaproteobacteria > Alteromonadales > Shewanellaceae > Shewanella > Shewanella sp. 10N.286.52.B9. The sequence continues at coordinate 43,928 of NZ_MCTY01000002.1, read as the reverse complement.
GGCACACTAATACATTAGCGTATTTATCAATGGTTATGCCAGGCAGTCCATCTGACTCAGCAGCAACCAGTCTGTAACCGGTTAAACCCTGCTCAGCAATTAATGCTTCACGGCCTGCTTGGGCTCGTTGAATGCGGCGAACAAAAAAGTCTCTATCGATAGCTTCTTCTTTATCAAAGCTCCAAATACGCACTTGAATTTGCGACTCTGGTGACCAAGCACCACGACCTAACCAATGACCATCATGGGCTACAACATCAACAGTTTCACCAGCTTGTGGTTTTCCTTTAATATTGTGTATACCACTTGCAAAAACCCAAGGGTGTTTACGTTCAAGTGATTTCTCACGCTTTGGTCTAAGCTTGATTCTGATAGCCATGATGTTGCCTTTTTCAAATTGGGATACGGATGATAAGGATCCTCAGAAAGGAACGCAAGAAACAATAGTAAAATATAGCGTATAGCAGGCTTTAACGGATTAAAAAGCAAGATGATGTTGCTAAAATGATGTTACTAAGATGATGTTACTAAGATGATGTCTAGCATCGGTAAATTTATACACGGCTGATTATATTTTACCGAGTGTAAGCAGTCATTAGGTTATTTTCTTGTTTATATTTACAGCTCAAATATGAGCTCTCTCATTTTTATATCATTATTCTCCTTTAAATTTACAACCCCAAAAACGCTAGTTAAAATAAATTCAATAGCGTTTTTAAATAATTTAAAAATTGAAACAGCAAATTGCAATGACAAAATATTAACCATTACTTTTGATGTAATAACAGGGTAAATAATTGAGATTGGCTTAATAAGGTAATATCTTTATAATTATTACCATCTGTGGTTAATGAAATAATCGGGTTTTGTAGAAAGTCTTTGGCATCATCTGCAGAATACAATTCTGGTATGTCTAAATGATATGTTTCACTGCCCTGTACATCGAGTCTTAAATATAGTGGCTCTGATTTTACCCAATAACCTGAGTCATCGGCATTATCTTGAAATAAATCACTATAGCTAATTTCTAACAAATGTAGCCCTTGGCCTAAGTCTACCTCACGCTGAAACTCTACAATAACACCATTAACGCTATCGACATCAAGATCGTCATGAAAGGTTATGCTGGCGGACTGGGCTGTAAAACTGCTGAGTAATAATCCCATAGCAATCGCTAATGTTAATTTAGTCTTCATGTTCAACTCCAATAAATTAATAGTTAATGTCACTTATATTCAAGCTACCAACTGTGCTTTCACAACGGTCATTTAATTAGACCTAATGCCGTCATAAAAAATTTCACAAATACACTATTTAATTTATTTGAAGACGAACAATACAATCATTAAAAAATAAAACCTGTTGATAATCAACATCACAAACAATAATAAAATCTGATCAACACTTAAATGTTTATCAAAATTTTAATATCATTAAACATCGCTGCAGATTTACCTAATAGGCTTCAACTCACAAAATCGATTGCTCAAGATTACGTATTTTTTTATCAAAGTACGCTTTTAAGAAATCTAGCAATAAGCGCACTTTTTTAGAGTCTGTCGCCCCGGGTGGAAATACCCCATAAATGGTAATGTCACTAAATTGATAATCATCCAATACGGTTTCTAAACTGCCCTGTTTCACTTTTGGCCAAGCATCATAGGTTGGCACTCGCCCTATCCCATGGCCGCCTTCAATGAATGCGGTACGCGCTGAGGCGTTATTGGTGGTAATTGAGCCTTTCATTTCAATACTAAATGAGCGTGAACCCTTATTAAGATGCAGCACTTTTTTTTGTGGTTTATACATCACCCAGTCATGGGTGGATAAATCAGCTGGGGTTTCTGGCCTGCCGTATTTATTAAAATACTCAACCGAGCCACATAGGCAAGTTTTGAGCACACATAATTTAGTTGCCTGTAAGCCTGAGTCAACCAAAGGCGCACCACGAATAGCTAGATCAATGCCTTGATTGATAATATTAACGATTTCATCAGTTAACATCACATCAAGTTCAATTTTTGGGTACAAACGTTTAAATTCATTAAGGGCTGGCACTATGGTTTCTAAGCCAGCGTTGACAGGACAGGTGATCCTAATCAAACCCATAGGCTCACTTTTCATATTCTCAATTTGCTTGTTGGCCGTGTTAGCTTGATCGGCTATCACTTTACAAGATTGATAATAGGCTTCACCTTCTTCGGTCAAACTAATACTTCGAGTAGATCGATTTAACAGTCTTACCTCTAAATGCGCTTCAAGCTTTTTTATGTGATAACTCACTACCGCCCTTGAAAGACCAATATGCTTTGCTGCGCCGCTTAAACTGCCCTGTTCAACAACTTGGGCAAACACCACCATGCTTTTCAACTGCTCAAATGACACATTCATATTTTAATATCCAAGAGTTTATTTACTGGAATATTGTATCAATTATTTAAACAATGAAGTCAATTATATCTGCATTGTCAGATGCTAATTGGCTTTCTATACTGTAGCCACTTTCAACAAAGAGATAATGACTTTCTCTTTTGAATCACTCTACATCAGAACTTATGCAAGCTTTGTACTTGCCGTAATAACTAAAATAAAAGGGTTTTAAAATGACACAGAAAAAAGTATTAATGGTGCTTACCTCTCATTCAGAACTAGGCAACACGGGTAACAAAACTGGTTTTTGGGTCGAAGAATTTGCCGCTCCATATTATGTGTTTTTAGATGCAGGTTTTGAAATCACCCTCGCATCGCCAGCAGGCGGACAACCACCGATTGATCCAAGCAGTGAACTAGAAGGCTTTCAAACCGCTGACACTCAGCGCTTTGATGACGATAGCCAAGCTAAAATGGCACTGGCTAACACCAACGTATTAGCTGATATTGATGCCAGTGATTACGACGCGGTATTTTATCCTGGCGGTCACGGTCCACTGTGGGACTTAACAGATAATGCAGACTCTATTAAATTAATCGCGCAATTTATTGCTCAAAACAAACCTGTTGCTGCGGTATGTCATGCAACGGCAGCGTTACTTAACGTAAAACAAGATGACCAGTACCTTGTAAAAGGTAAAGCGGTAACTGGTTTTACAAATAGTGAAGAAGATGCTGTGCAATTAACTGATGTAGTTCCTTTTTTATTAGAAGATGAATTACTAAAACGTGATGCAGATTACCAAAAAGCAGCTGACTGGCATGCGTTTTCAGTTCAAGATGGGCTAGTTATTACAGGCCAAAATCCTGCAAGCTCATCATTAACAGCACAAAAATTAGTTGCTCAGATCACTGAGTCATAAATTCGTTATTTAGGATATTCTCATGCTTAATTTTACATTCCAAAATACCACTAAAATTCATTTCGGTGAGGGCCAAATTAGCGCCATCTCAAAGGAAATTCCAACATCAGCTAAAATATTAGTTGTTTATGGCGGCGGCTCCATTAAATCAAATGGTGTTTATCAGCAAGTGTCTGATGCGCTCAAAGATCACACATGGTTTGAGTTTTCAGGTATTGAGCCTAATCCACAATACGATACGTTAATGAAGGCACAAACCATCATTGAAGCTGAAAACATCGATTACTTGCTAGCAGTCGGTGGCGGCTCAGTGGTCGATGGGGTTAAATTTATTGCTGCTGCTGCGAAATTTGAAGGTGATGACCCTTGGGATATCGTCGCAAAAGGCGCCAAAATTGAACAAGCATTACCTATTGGTGCCGTATTAACCTTACCTGCTACGGGTTCTGAATCAAATGGCGGCTCTGTTATTACTCGTAATGGAAATAAATTGCCTTTTGGTAGCCCATTAGTACGTCCGTTATTTGCAGTGCTTGATCCTTCAGTCACTTTATCTTTATCAGACCGTCAAATTGGTAATGGTGTTGTTGATGCTTATATCCACATCATGGAACAGTATTTAACCTTTGATGTAAACGCTAAAGTACAGGACCGTTTCAGTGAAGGTTTACTACAAACCTTAATTGAAGAAGGCCCTAAAGCCCTTGCTGCTGAAACAAAAGACGATTTAGAGATTAGGTCTAATATCATGTGGTCTGCCACTATGGCGCTTAACGGCTTGATTGGCGCCGGTGTACCACAAGATTGGTCTACACATATGATTGGCCATGAACTAACAGCAAGCCATGGTATTGATCATGCGCGCACCTTATCAATCGTGCTTCCTGCGGTAATGAAAGTGCGTCGTGAGCAAAAACATGCAAAATTAGTTCAGTATGCTGAACGTGTATTTGGCATCACAACAGGTAGCGATGAGCAAAAAATTGATCAAGCTATTGAGGCTACCGAAAACTTCTTTAAGTTAATGCAAGTCCCTACACGCCTAAGTGATATTGATCTTGGTGCAGAGCAAGTTGACGTATTAGTTGCTGCACTTGAAAGCCATGGCATGACTAAACTTGGCGAACATGGCGATATTGACTTAGCAGTAAGCCGCGAAATTCTCACCACTGCGATCTGATCTATAACTCAATTGACCATTTAGATGAAAGGCTAGCATTGCTAGCCTTTTTTAATGGCAGTTTTTATCTTTACTCTTAATAGCTCACTGTTCTTTGCTTCTTTGCAAAATAACACCACTAAGTTTGCCAAGTGGTTTTATAGGTAAAATTATGCTTCGACTTGTAGCTTTAATCATTGACTTCATAGCAGTAAATAGCTATTTCCGCTAATCCCAGCCTTCACTAGCGCTTGTATTTGTGATCTAGTTAAATAATTCATCAGATGATGAATATTGAAGAATTAATTCACTAAAACAATCCGCTGCATTGCTTTACCATATTCTACACTTAATGAATTAATGGATACGCTAAGTATCTTCAAAGCTGTGTTGAATTTATGCCTAAAAAAATAATGCCAGTTAAAAAGCCAGTCGGTAGGCCAGCTGTCAAAGCAGATAATCGCTGCGCACTTATCAATGCAGCAAAAACCTTATTTGTCGATAATGATTACGATAAAGTCTCTATTCGAGCCATTGCTGCTAAAGCAAAAGTGGATGCAAGTTTAATCCGCTATTATTTTCAATCTAAATTGGGGCTTTTTGCCGAAATGCTCAAGGAAACCATTGAGCCAGTTCATGCCCAATTAAATAATTCCAAGGAAAAATCGACTCAAGATTCACCAGAAAAAATATTACTGGCCTTTTATAAAATTATGAGTCAAAACCCAGATTTTCCGAAACTCATATTTCGCACCGCCAGCCTTAAAACCACCAAGAAAAACCAAGAGCTGCAAGCCAATTTATTGAGTTTATTCCCGAAAAATAGGTTAACCATTTTTGAAAAGATGCATCAGCAAAACCGTCTACAGCAAGGTATTGATCCAATGTGCGCCAAAATGAGTTTTATTAGTTTAATGGTATTTCCATTCTTAATGCCTGACATATTTAAACAAGCATTGAATATTAAAACCTCAGCAGAATTTTTACAGCATTTAGCTAAGCAAAATGCACAAATATTACGTCATGGGCTTATTGCCAATGAATCTCAACTCAGTCAGGACGCTTAACATGACCCCGTTAAAAAGACGCTATGTTTTTCCAGGCATCATCGCCGGTATTATCATCTTTATCGCTGCGATATCATTACGCTCGTCACCAGAGTTGCAACCCAACCATGATAAATCACGCCTGGTCGATGTTATTAGCCTGACAAAACAACCCGTACAACCTGTGATCAAAGCCTATGGTCGTGTGGCTCCAAAGCATATCTGGCAAGGCATTGCCGAAGTGGGCGGCAAAATTACTTATCGCCACCCTGAGCTTGAAACGGGCAGATTGATCAAGGCTGGCACCTTAGTGTTAACCATTGACCCTCTTGAATACCAACTAAAACTTGCTCAAGCTGAAGCTAACTATAATTCAGCTCAAGCGCAGTTAGTACAGCTAAATCAGCAAGAAATAAACTTACAATCAAGCATAGAAATTGAGCGCCAACGACTGACCTTAGTTGATCAAGAATATAAACGTAAACAATCGTTAAATAAGAAAAACTTGATCTCAAAATCAGAACTTGAAACCCAAAAACAAGCTTTACTGGCCCAGCGTAACTTAGTGCAAGACTTAACCAGCAGCTTAAGCTTGTTGCCTGATGATAAAAAAGTCACTGCGGCGCAAGTTAAGGTTAATCAAGCTTTACTGGAAGATGCCCAACGTCAACTCAATAATACTCGCTTTACTTTGCCTTTTGATGCACGCATTGCCGAGGTCAACATTGAGCAAGCTCAAGCCGTCACCAATGGCGCTGTGTTGTTCGAGGCCCATCAATTAGGCGCAGTTGAAATAAAGGCTGAATTGTCATTATTTGATGCCGAAACCTTAATTCATTCAATTAATGAACTGCCAAGAGATACCTCTGCATTACCTTCAATTGAAAAAGTTAATTTTGACACTCATATCACGGTCAATATGGGTAAAACCTTACACCAATGGCAAGCTAAATTGACTCGCGTTGCCGATACCATAAACCCAGATCAAGCGACGATAGGTTTTTATCTTGAAGTTGATCAAGATTTCAACCAAATGAATTTGTTAGCTAAACCGCCATTAACCAAGGGCATGTTTGTCACCTCCTATATTAAAGGTTATCCCTCAGAGCATTACGTTATCCCAGAAAAAGCCTTACATGGTGAGCAAGTTTATTTAATGGATCAAGACAACAAGCTGGTTATTAAACAGGTTGAAGTGCTATTTAGAACCGACAATGGCGTCGCCATTAAAGGCGATATTCACCAAAATGACCGTGTGGTTACCAATGACTTAATTCCTGCCATTAATGGCATGGGGCTTAAATTATCAACAGCGAACGAAACCACTACCCCAGTAACAAGTGATCTAGCGAATGACGAGGAGCAGGCACTGTGATTAATTTTTTCACTCGTCACCCCACCATTGCTAACTTAATGATGTTGGCATTTTTTGTCATGGGCTTAAGCAGTATTGGTAACATTAAACGTGAAACCTTTCCTGAATTTAGTCCGCCTTACATTATCGCCAGTGTGGTTTACCCCGGCGCATCTCCAGCAGAAGTGGAAGAAAGCCTGTGCCTGCGTATGGAAGACGCCATTGATGGCTTAAGTAATATCGAAGAAGTGAAATGTGACGCCCAAGAAGGGATTGCATCATTGACGGTAAAACTTAATGGCGAAGCCGACATTGGCCGCAGTTTGGTTGATATTCAAACCGAAATTAACGCCATTAAAGACTTTCCGGCGCAAATTGACCCACCAACGGTCAAAGAGCTTGATTGGGCTGAACCGGTTGTAGATATTGCCATCGCTGCAGATGCCAGCTTGCCACACCTTAAATCCTATGCTGAGGATTTAAAGCGACGGTTAAAAATCGAGGCGGGCGTGAGCTTAGTGAGCGTGTCTGGCTTTTCAGATCATCAAATACGAGTCGAGTTAAACGAAGCGGATATTCGTCGCTTAGGGCTAACAGTAGCCGAAATAGCTGATAAAGTGGGCAGGCAAAATGTCCAAATGCCCGCTGGCAGTATCGAGCTTTCTGATAAAAACCTGTTGATCCGTTTTGATGAACGACAAATCACCCCTGATAACCTCAGTAAAATCATCGTTTCCTCTAATACTGAAGGCGGCGTGGTTACCTTAGGCGACATTGCTACCATCACCGACTTATTTGAGCTTGAGGAAGAACATACCATCTTTAACGGCCAACCTGCGGCCATGCTTAAAGTGCAAAAAAACAAAGCCGATGATGCCTTAAGAATTAAGTCCAGAGTCACTGAGTTTATCGCACAAGAACGGCTTATAGCCCCCGATGGCGTGACCCTAACCTTAACCAACGATTTATCTTCACTACTGCAAGACCGATTATCAATGCTGCTGCGAAATGGTTGGCAAGGGATCATCTTAGTGTTCTTTTCGATGTGGTTATTTTTCTCGTTACGCTATTCGTTTTGGGTTTCAGCGGGCTTACCTGTAGCCTTTATGGGCGGCTTGTTCTTAATGAGCATGTTTGGCGTGTCAATCAACATTATGAGCCTAGTCGGCTTACTAATGGCCATTGGTATTATGATGGACGATGCCATTGTTATTGCCGAATCCGTTGCTGCCCATGTTGAAAAAGGCTTGCCCACCAATGAGGCGGTGATCCAAGGGGTAAATAAAGTCGCCCCAGGCGTATTCTCATCATTTTTAACCACAGTGTTTATTTTTGGTAGTTTATTGTGGTTAGACGGGCAAATGGGCGCGGTATTGTCGGTGGTGCCACTGGTATTAATCATGGTCTTAAGTGTGAGCTTAATTGAAGCATTCTTGATTTTACCGAATCACTTAAGTCACTCGCTAAAATCTAATAAACAGCAGAAACCACCGTTAAAGTTTAAACGGGTCTTTTTAGAAAAGTTTGAACACTTCAAAAACAACACCTTAGTTAATGCCGTTACCTTTGTGGTGAAATGGCGCTATGCCAGCCTTGGGCTTACACTTGGCGGTTTAATGCTGTCTTTTGCCTTAGTGGCAGGTGGCGCGGTAAAGTTTGTCGGCTTTCCTGAACTAGATGGCGATATTGCTGAAGCAAGAATCATTTTGCCACCAGGTTCCACTTTAGAGCAAACCAAAACTGTCGTTAGTCACTTGGTTGCCGCAGCCAATACCGTTGGCGATAAATTAACGCAACTAAATGGCGAACAGTCGAATCTCATCCGCTACGTTACCGAGCAATATAATGTCAATGCGGATGCGGGCGAACAAGGCCCACATGTGGCAACGGTAAGATTAGATTTGTTATCAGCTGAAACCCGCGAAACCCTGATTGATAACTTCATTTCAGCATGGCGCAGCGCCAGTGGTGATATTGCAGAGCCCATCTCCTTGGTATTTAAACAACCGAGTATGGGCCCTGCTGGCCGTGATGTTGAAGTCAGACTGCAGCATGATAATTTAGCCACGTTAAAACTGGCCTCCGTTGATTTGCAATCTTACTTAAGTCAGTTTTCTGGGGTTAATGGCATTTTAGATGACATGCGCCCAGGCAAAGAAGAAGTACTGGTAAAATTAAAAGATGGCGCTGAAAATTATGGTGTTGATGGTGAGATGGTAGCATCGCAACTGCGTGCGGCATACTTTGGCCAAACCGCAGATGATGTGCAATCAGGCCCTGAAAACATCGAAATACAAGTCAGGTTGAATAAACAGCAAGCAGGTAATCTGCAAGCGTTAGCTAACTTCCCAATCATGTTAAGTAACGGTAATCAGATACCATTAAGCGCAGTAGCAACATTAGACTTTGAACGATCTTATGTACGTATTCAGCGCATTGAAAGTCAGCGCACTGTAACCATTATGGCTGACATAGATAATGCCAAAGCCAATGGCAGCGAAATTGTCGCCAAAGTGCAAAATGAATACGCTAATGAATTACGCCAAAAGTATCCGGGACTAAAAGTTGATTATGAAGGCGCAGCCAAAGAAACCGCTAAGACTGGCGCTTCTTTCTTACAGGGTTTTATTATCGGTTTATTTGGATTATTTGCGATTTTAAGTTTTCAATTTAGAAGCTATTTAGAACCTTTTGTGGTGATGTTAGCCATTCCTTTAGCACTCATAGGTGTGTTTTGGGGCCATTTACTCACAGGCCATAATCTATCAATGCCATCAATTCTTGGCTTTGTATCTTTAGCGGGTATTGTGGTTAACGACTCCATCTTGTTGGTGCAATATATCAGGCATCATGTGGATATAGGCGATGACATTCAACAGGCCGTAGTTAAAGCCAGCCGCGATCGTTTCAGAGCGGTATTCTTAACATCATTGACGACTGCGGCAGGCCTATTGCCATTGTTGCTTGAAACATCACTACAAGCGCAAATCGTTAAACCGATTGTTATTTCAATTGTCTTTGGCATATTTACCTCAACCTTGTTGGTACTGTTTATTATTCCCTGTGCGTATGCGGTGTTAGCAGATTTTAATTTAGTCCATAAACACGAGGATTTAGAGGCCTAGTGCTTACTAGGCTATAGCTCTTAGACAAAGTTACAAGCTAAAAATAATGGCTAATAAATAACCCGCAAGCTGTATTAATGGCTAGCGGGTTATTTTTACATGTGTAGATATATGAAAGAGCTAGAAGCTTTAGGTTGGCGCTTTAGCCTAACGATCAATAAGCCCCAAACAATGATGTTAATCTGGCTTATTGATTTTATTTAATAATCTCATGAAAGTTTGTTGCTCTTCATAGGATAAGCCACTTAGGCATTTTTGATTAACCCACTCAGCTTCACCAATAAGATCTTGCTCTAAGGCCTTACCGGCATCAGTTAAAAAAATCTGAAAGGCGCGGCGGTTATCAGACTCTTGATGGCGAGTGATATAACCCTGTACTTGCAGTTGATCTAATAGCCTAGTCATAGTGTAATTAGCCACATCACACACTTTAGACAGTTCAGTTTGGCTAATGCCCTCTTCTTGCCACAGTGAAAACAGCACAGGCCAAAGCTTAACGTCAAGTTGGTAACGTTTTAAGCGTTCATCTAGCTCGTTTTGCAGCGTAAGATTAAGATGCGAGATTTGATAATATAGGCTTTCGTATCGTTTCATATAACCACTCCTACAGGCTCATCAATCCTTAGTTAAGCGCAAAAGTTAATCATCAACATAAAATACTTGGTGGCTGGTGCGTAAAAGAACTAACCAAGTTAATCAATGTTGCCCTAAAAATGTAATTGCTACTAATCATTGGTGCTATCACTAACGGATGTGACTAACATCAACAGGCTTAAGTACTGATATTATTTATCTTTATACTTATTAAGCTTGTTAACGTGTAGGTCAGTAAACCCTTGCGGAGCTGCTTTGTTATACAACAGCTTGCTACACAGGCCAATTAGCACCTCACCCTCTTTGTACGTATAAGACCGCTTTTTTAGTCAATCTATTACAAACTGATTTATATAACGGTAATAGCAAGCCCGCCCCAAACAAGCGATGATGCCTCGCTCAATGGGCACTTCAATGGTGTTTTCTAATAGTTTCACAGCCTTAATATCAACAATCTGATGCTCAGTGCCAATGCTACTTATTAAGGTTAGTCCATTATTTGCTAGCGGCTCATAGTCAACGATAAAAATTGCATGGTTATCTACGCTGACTTTAACCTTTTCAACCGGGGTGATAAGAAAATATTCATTATCAATACAATGAAGCACACTGGCAAAAAGCTTAGCAAATTTTGTCGGTAAAGGACTGGCTAAATAGAACCAATCCCCATGATGGTCAATATAAAACAATGGCTCAGTGCTACATAAATCAACTTCTGCACCTAATTGACTGGCAATACTCAATGGTTCTTCATTTTTATGTTTAGTCATTAGCAACGTGCTCATCGGCAGCAATCAGTAACTGAAGTAAGGCTTCTACTGGGTGTTTTGGCTTAAAGCCCGCAAAACGTTTCACTTGGCTACGGCAAGAATAGCCTGATACCAATATTTGGCTTTTCTCAGCGATGCTGTCTAAGGTTGGCTGCCAAGACATAGCAAACAGCTTAGATGAGCGGCCCATATTATCCAGTTCATGGCCATAGGTGCCCGCCATACCGCAGCAACCCACGTTGATCATTTCAAACTCAGCGCCAAAATGATTAAATACCGCTTTCCATTCGTTGGCCGTAGCCGGTTTTGCGGTGGATTCAGTACAATGACTAAACCAACTAAATGACGCGCTGGTTTTGTCTAACGCTGGCATGAGTTGAATCGCATCGGTTAACCACTCATTAGCTAACAGTACTTCAAAATTGCCTCGCTGCGCCCCTAGCACCTCTTGATATTCATCTCGATAACAAAGCACTAATGCAGGGTCTAAGCCAACCATCGGCATATCAAGTTGATAAACTTGATTTAAAAAGTCTGCACTTGATTTGGCAGTCGCGGCAAATTTATCTAAAAAGCCTTTAATGTGTGATGGTTTACCATTGGGTTTAAACGGCAATAACACCGGCTTTAAACCTATTTTTTCTATTAATTGTATAAAACGATAAACCAGCTCAGCATCATAAAAACTGTTAAATGGATCTTGCACCACCAGTACATAATTGCCACGCTCTGATGTTGGAATACTTTGCAGCGCCTCTAAATCATAACCACGGCTTGGATGGCCATCCAGACGCTGTTTTAATGTGGGAACTGATAATGCAGGTGAATCTATATAACCAATAGATTTTTTGATAACCCACTGACTTAATTTATTTTGCGAGGCAAAATTGGTTACTTTTGGCATAGCAGCCATAAGCGGCAGCATGTCTTCAATACCTGCAACTAAATAGTCTTTTGCTGGGCGCATATATCGTTTGTAATAGATATTGAAAAATTGCGCGCGAAATTTAGGCACATCCACTTTAACAGGGCACTGCCCTGAACAGGCTTTACAGGCTAAACAGCCTTTTAACGAGTCCATGACTTCATGTGAATAATCATAATCTCGGCCAATGTGAAAGCTGTTTTGCGCTCGCTGCATAAAGCTTAAAGGTTTAGATTGAGCCAGTGCCTCTACATCAACGCCCTCTGCCTCCAGCAGCCTTAACCATTCCCGCATCAAGCCACTTCGGCCTTTAGGTGAATGGATCCGATCGCCGGTAACTTTAAATGACGGACACATGAACGAATAGCTACTGTAGTTAAAACATAAGCCATTACCATTACAATTCATTACATCAGGAAATGCATCACGGACTTGAATCGGAATTTGTCTATCAAAGGTGCCGCGCTTAACGCTATCAACATTAAACATCATTGGGCCACTGCCTTTAGGCGCGACTAGTTTGCCCGGATTTAATCGATTGTCAGGGTCAAATAAGCCTTTAACCTCTTCAAGTTCGCCATATAGTTCATCACCAAATACGGCTGGTCCATATTCACCACGCACCCCTTTACCATGTTCACCCCACATCAAACCGCCATATTTAAGCGTGAGTTCAGCAACTTGATCGGATAACACTTTTAGCAGCTTTTCATCCGCTTCATCGCACATATCAAGCGCGGGACGCACATGCAGCACTCCTGCATCAACGTGACCAAACATGCCATATTGCAATTTATGGCCATCTAATAAGTCCCTAAACTCCATGATAAAGTCAGCTAAATTTTCTGGCGGTACGGCAGTATCTTCGGCAAATGGCAGTGGTTTTCTGCGGCCTTTAGTTGCGCCTAGCAAGCCTACGGCTTTTTTACGCATGGCGTAAATTTTATTAATACTGGGCTTATCTTCAGTAATTTGATAACCCACAACCCCAGCTTGTTCGCTAGCCAATTGTGCCGCCAGTGTTTTTTCAAGGGCAGCAATGCCTTGCCTAATATCAGCCTCATCCCCAGCGAATTCAACCATATTGAGGCCTTCAATGGTTTTATTGGGTACTGATTCAATGAGGTGAGACACTGAGTGCCAAATAATATCTTCACGGGCCAAATTCAGCACTTTTGAGTCTATGGTTTCGACCACGGTGGCATTGGCTTCAACCAATGATGGTGCATGACGCAATGCTGATTCAAACGAGTCATATTTAATATTTACCATCATCCGCGTATGTGGCAATGGGGTGATATTTAATTTGGCCTCTGTTAATACCGCCAGTGTACCTTCAGAGCCTGCAAGTATGCGTGATAAATCAAATTGGCTTAAATCATCATTCCATACATGTTTTAGATCGTATCCGGTTAAAAAACGATTTAATGGCGGAAACTGTTTTAGAATAAGCTCACGCTTGTCGCGGCAACGCTTGGCAATCGTGCTAATAATATTGGCAGCAAAGCTATTGGTGTTTACGGATTGGGACTCTGACTGATTTAACGCCTCATCTGCCGCTATTGGTGTGCTTGAAAGCACACTACCATCAACCAATACGCTGGTAAGGCCAAGGACATGATCAGATGTTTTACCGTAAACCAGTGAACCCGCACCCGATGCATCAGTGCTGACCATGCCGCCAACCGTTGCACGATTAGAGGTTGATAAATCTGGACTGAAAAAGAACCCATGTGGCCTAAGGGCATCATTAAGTGCATCTTTTACCACACCAGCTTGTACTCGTACCCAGCCTTCTTCTGCATTGACTTCCAGTACTTGATTCATGTGCCTTGAGACATCAAGTATTAAGCCGTGGGTCAGTGATTGTCCGTTAGTGCCAGTACCGCCGCCACGGGCACTAAAAGTCACTTGTTTATATTGAGGGTCAGCTGCTAATGTCATCACCAGCTCAACATCCGCTTGGGATAAAGGGTAAATCACTGCTTGAGGTAAAAACTGGTAAACAGAATTGTCGGTCGCTTGAATTAAACGCGCACTATAACGTTTATCAATTTCGCCAGAAAACGAAGATGCTTCAAGCGCATCAAGAAAGCTTAAGTAAATTGGTTCTAACGTCTGTTGATGTGATAGTAGCGGTAACATAGTCAATTTCTGTTTATAGTAATTTAAAGCCATTATAAACAAAAAAAAAACCGCTAAAAGCGGCTTTTGTTCATGTTGATAAATTAGTTAACTAAAAACTAACTTTTCAAGCATATTAAGCATGTTCTTCTGCTAAATATAACCAAGTGTCGATGACTGTATCAGGGTTAAGTGACACAGTATCAATACCTTGCTCTACTAGCCATTGTGCAAAATCTGCATGATCAGATGGGCCTTGGCCACAAATACCAACATAAGCACCTTTGGCTTTAGCCGCTTTAATCGCTAATGAAAGCAATGCTTTAACAGCATCATTTCGTTCATCGAATAAGTGACTGATAATGCCAGAGTCGCGATCTAGACCCAAAGTTAATTGAGTTAAATCGTTAGAACCGATAGAGAAACCATCGAAATGCTCAAGGAATTGGTCAGCTAATAATGCATTAGACGGTAACTCACACATCATGATGACGCGTAAACCATCTTTACCACGCTCTAAACCTTGCTCTTTTAATAATTCGATAACTTGCGCGGCTTCATCAACGGTACGAACGAATGGGATCATAATCTCAACGTTCTTAAGGCCCATATCATTACGCACACGTTTAATTGCTTCACATTCTAGAGCAAAACAGTCACGAAACGATTCAGAGATATAACGACTAGCACCACGGAAGCCCAACATTGGGTTTTCTTCTTCAGGCTCGTAACGGTCACCACCAACAAGGTTAGCGTATTCGTTAGACTTAAAGTCTGACATACGTACGATAACTTTCTTAGGATAGAACGCACTACCAATGGTTGCGATACCTTCCACTAGACGAGCGACATAGTACTCAACTGGTGATTCGTAACCTGCAATCATTTCATTGATTTCTTGCTGCAGCTCAGCAGGTTGTGAATTAAATTCAAGCAGCGCTTTAGGGTGAATACCAATCATGCGATTGATAATAAACTCAAGACGCGCAAGTCCCACACCTTCGTTAGGTAAACGGGCGAAATCAAATGCACGATCAGGGTTACCGACGTTCATCATGATTTTCATTGGTAGTTCAGGCAAGGTATCAACACGGTTAGTGATAACTTCAAACTCTTGCTTACCATCGTAGATGAAACCGGTATCGCCTTCAGAACAAGATACAGTCACTACTTGGCCATTTTTGATACTGTCAGTAACATCACCACAACCAACAACTGCAGGAACACCAAGCTCACGCGCAATAATTGCTGCGTGACAAGTTCGGCCACCACGGTTAGTGACAATTGCGCTAGCGCGCTTCATGATAGGTTCCCAATCTGGATCAGTCATGTCAGTAACGAGTACATCACCTGGCTCGATTTGATCCATGTCTTCGATAGAGGCTAGCACTTTAGCTACACCAGTACCGATTTTATGACCAATCGCGCGTCCTTCTGAAACAACAGCACCTTTGGATTTTAAGTGGTAGCGTTCAATTAATTGCACGTCTTCACGGCTACGAACAGTTTCAGGACGAGCTTGAACGATATATAACTTACCGTCGTTGCCATCTTTTGCCCATTCGATATCCATTGCACGGCCATAATGTTGTTCAATGATCACCGCTTGCTTTGCAAGCTCCATCACTTCTTCATCATTAATAGAGAAAGTGCCGCGCTCAGCTGCTGCAACATCTTCGATTTTAACTTGCTTGCCGTGAGAAGCATCATCAGAGTAAACCATCTGAATCATCTTGCTACCGATATTACGGCGCACAACGGCTTTATGCCCTTGCGCTAAAATTGGTTTGTGAACATAGAATTCATCAGGGTTAACAGCGCCTTGTACTACCATTTCACCTAAACCAAATGATGAAGTGATAAAGACAACGTCGTTGTTACCTGATTCAGTGTCCATGGTAAACATCACACCAGAAGACGCTTTATCTGAACGTACCATGCGTTGTACGCCAGCAGATAATGCCACACCTTGATGCTCGTAACCTTGGTGAACACGATAGGAAATTGCGCGGTCGTTAAATAGCGATGCGTAAACATGCTTAATCGCAAGCAGTACAGCTTCAAAGCCTTTAACGTTTAGGAAAGTTTCTTGTTGACCCGCAAACGAAGCATCTGGCATATCTTCAGCTGTTGCTGATGAACGCACTGCAAATGAAGCTTCTTGAGTCTCGCTAGAAAGTTGCTCGTAAGCTTCACGAATCGCATCTTCTAGTTCTGGTTGAAATGGGGTGTCGATAACCCATTGTCTGATCTGCGCACCAACTTTTGCAAGTTCGTTTACATCATCAACATCAAGGGTTGCCAAGATGTCGAAAATTTTCTGGTTAACACCACTTTGCTCTAGAAACTCATTAAATGCATGAGATGTAGTCGCAAATCCGCCAGGTACTTGAACACCGGCATTAGCCAGGTTACTGATCATTTCACCAAGTGACGCGTTCTTGCCGCCAACCTTGTTTACATCACCCATGCCTAATTCTTGATACCAGAGTATGTATTGCTGCACAGTTATCTCTCCACAAGTTTATTTCAATGGCCCCTTCACACGAGGGCAGAGGCATTCTACACTCCCCCTCAACAACCGTAAATGTATAATTTTATTTGTAATTTTATTACTACAAGAGGCTGAAATGACACCAAAAGTATTCTATATCTCAGATGGGACCGCGATCACAGCAGAAGTATTTGGCCATGCTGTCCTATCCCAATTTCCAGTTGATTTTGAAGCACTTACAATTCCATTTGTTGACAGCATTGCTAAAGCTGAAAAGGTAAAACAACAAATCAATGATAGTTTTATTACAACAAGCTTAAGACCCGTTGTGTTCCATTCCATCGTAAATTCCGACATTCGCGATATTATTTTCTCCAGTGAAGGTTTAGATTATGATTTTTTGAACACCTTTGTTTCGCCATTAGAACAACAACTGGGTATAAAAGCTGCGCCGGTGATCAACCGAACTCACGGTAAAAGCACGACTAACGAATCTTATGATAATCGTATTGATGCGATTAATTTCACTTTAGATAATGATGACGGTCAAACCATGAAACATATGGATAAAGCTGACATTATTTTGCTAGGTGTTTCTCGTTGCGGTAAAACGCCATCGAGTTTGTATCTTTCTATGCAATTTGGCATTAAAGCAGCAAACTACCCTTTTGTTGAAGATGACATGGATAATCTCAAGTTACCTGAAGCGTTAAAACGTAATAAGTCCAAATTATTTGGCTTAACCATTGATCCCCAACGTTTACATGAAATTCGCCAAGGCCGCATGGAAAACAGCCGCTATTCATCACTAAGACAATGCCGGATTGAAGTGAAAGAAGTAGAAATGATGTATAAAAAAGAACGGATCCCGTTTGTTAATACCACATCTCATTCTGTAGAAGAGATTTCAGCTAAAATCCTCGATATTACCGGGCTGAAGCGTCACATGTTTTAATTTTAATGTCGCTGTGGTTATTTAACTGTTAAGCCGAAAATGTGAAATTCATAACATTTTCGGCTAACTTATGTGAATAAAATGATATCAGTTCAAAAACCTGCATGATTTGTCCGTGTCTAACGCCTGCTAATTAGTTATAATCTCGAGCAATATGATGTTAATTCATCGCAAACATGCTCGGTAAAGTGAATGACTATTAAAACAGACGAACTACGTACATCCCTTTTATGTAAGGTTATTTCTCCTGCGCAACTCGCATCTGAATACCCACTGACGCAAGATGCTGCCGATTATTTAGTTGAGCAACGTCATGAAGTTGAAGCCATTATTGCTGGCGAAGATCAACGTTTATTGGTCATCATTGGTCCTTGTTCAATACATGACACCGAAGCCGCTTTAGATTACGCCCAGCGGTTAGCCAAACTTCACCATGAGTTAAAAGACGACTTATGCATTGTGATGCGGGTTTATTTTGAAAAGCCGCGTACTATTGTTGGCTGGAAAGGATTAATCTCAGACCCTGATCTTGATGGTAGTTTTAGCCCAAACAAAGGCTTACGTATGGCGCGTCATTTACTTCAGCAAATCACTGAATTAAAACTGCCTATTGCCACTGAGTTTTTAGATATGGTCAATGGTCAATATATTGCCGATTTAATTACCTGGGGCGCTATTGGTGCCCGCACCACTGAAAGCCAAATTCACCGTGAGATGGCGTCGGCTTTATCTTGCCCTGTTGGCTTTAAAAACGGTACTGACGGCAACATTAATATTGCAGTCGATGCTGTTCGCGCCGCCCAAGTACCACATATATTCTATTCACCAGATAAAGATGGTGCTATGGCAGTTTATCGTACACACGGTAACCCGTATGGCCATATCATTTTACGTGGTGGTAAAACCCCGAACTATTCAGCCGAAGATGTTGAAATCGTCCGCGCCCAGCTCGAAACCGTTGGCGTAACCCAACGTATGGTGGTTGATTTTAGCCATGGTAATAGTGAGAAAAAACATAAAAACCAGCTAAAAGTTGCTGATAGCATCATGGCGCAAATGCGCGCTGGCAGCACTGCGGTTGCAGGGATTATGGCAGAAAGCTTTATGATTGAAGGCAACCAGAAAGTCGTTGAAGGCCAGCCATTAACATACGGTCAAAGTATCACTGATGCTTGCCTGCATTGGGAAGACTCAGAAAAATTATTACGTGATTTAGCCCAAGCCTCTAAAGAACGTAAAGCACTTTTAGCCAAATAACGGCTCAAGTATTAACTTATAAAAAAGCCAGTTAGGGTAACCTAACTGGTTTTTTTATCGCTTTAACTTGTACTGACGTTAACTCACTTTTTGTGCCGACGGCTCCACTGCTTGTAAACAAGGAACATTGGTATAAGCGGGATCGTCATCTAATGAGCTTAATGATAATTGCTGAAATTGTTCATGTACGCTCATAAAGCTCTCAACCAACCTTGGATCAAAATGTTTGCCCTTTCCTGCAACTATCACTCTTACCGCTTCATAATGACTAAAGGGCTTTTTGTAACACCGTGGTGAAGTCAGCGCATCGTACACATCCACTAGCGCGACTATTCTTGCAGACAATGGGATCTCGAGACCTTTTAGCCCTTTAGGGTAACCACTGCCATCCCACTTTTCATGATGCCCACCAGCAATATCACGGCCCATTTTTATAAAACTGCATTGAGGCGCAAATTCAATTAGAGAATCTAACACTTCTGCGCCAATCACTGGGTGAGCTTTAATATTTTCAAACTCTTCAGGGGTTAGTCGACCCGGTTTTAATAAAATAGCATCGGCAATCCCCACTTTACCAATATCATGTAATACAGCTGACAGAGTTATTTCTTCTACAAATGAGCCAGTTAACTCATTAGGCGCATCTTTGTCTAACCCTCTTTGGCTTGCCAATAACGCGGCATAGTGCTGCATACGTAATAAATGAGCGCCTGTTTCATTGTCGCGATATTCTGCCAATTTGGCTAAACCAATCACAGTTGCTCTTCTTGAAGTTAATGTTGACTGTAACGAACTGAATAATTTTTCTAATAAATAACTGATAGAAAGCGTAAGAATGGCATTAGCTGCCACAAAATTAATGCATACAACCGCCCAAATAATACTGTTGTAGCCTTCAATACTCGGCCAAGGCAACCAATTATAATGACCGCAAATACCAACAATAACTAACGACATGGCATTGAGTATTTGCGCCCAATAACTGGCATTACGGCCTAATAACACCCCTGTTAATGGAGGAAAAAGAAATAACCAGAAAAAACCGGCACCACTTGGGCCTATCGCCAGTAAGAAGCCTGTTCCAATCATATAGGCAAGTAAGCAACCAATGATGAATCGCAGTCTATTTGCTAAGTTGTTTTTATAAATAATCAGCAATAAGGTGGCATAAACCACTGTATTAAAGATCGCCATCGGCCATAAGCCTTGAACAATACACAAATAAACACTAGTAAAGTAAACGGGAATACAAAGGAAGGCTAACGTGGTAAATATCCGGTCAAATACCACTTTACGCCAAATGCATAATGATTCATTTGATGCGGTGAGCTCTCTTAACAAGCCTGCAAATGGTGACATACTTCATCCTTGAATCGTTCATTGGAACAACCAACCTTGCCTTTTTAAAACAAAAATATGATGCTTTAAGCTTTAAGTATTGTAGAGATAGCGGGAATAGCAACATAAATTGCCGATAAAAACCTGTTACCTATAAATAGATTTGCCGCCACAGCCTTAAACAATTATTGCCCCATGAGCTCAATGTTTTTGCCGCTAACAGCTTGCAAGTTTGACTCAGGTAAAAAAACTGCCAGCTTAAAGGAAAATATCAAGCACAAAATATTGATTATTTAAAAGGATTTACATGAAATCATCATCATCTCTTAAAACCATAGCTGTACTTGTTAGTAGCTTACTTTTGCCTGTGACATCTTTGGCTGCTAACAGCGATTTTAATACTGCATTTAAAGATTATAATTTAGCATTAGAAAATAATGATGCGGTGTTAGAACTACAATATGCCCGGTTAGCGTTTGATTTAGGTAAGCTCAAATTTGGCGAGGATAATATTAATAGCGCTAATTTAGCCTTAAATTTAGCTACTGCGTTAACTAAAAACGCGCAAAAATCACAAGCAATGACTTTTTACCAATTGGCCTTAGATATTTATCGTACCAATGGTGACGCCATTGACGATATAGAATTAATTGATCCACTCACCTTACTGGCCGATGCCACTACAAATAACAAACAAGCAAGATCTTTACTCAATGAAGCAATAAATATTAGTGAAGACTCTGGCAATCCACTATTACATGCTAAAACCTTGATGCTGGCATTTAAACGCTTGGTGAATACTGAGTTTTATACTTCTAGAGTTAAGCAATTTCTAATTGATGCTGAAACGATATACGTGCAGCATTTACCGGCTAATTCTGCAGATAGAGTCGATGCTACCTATCTGCTCGGCTCAGTATTACTTTGGGAAAAACAATACTCTGAAGCTGAAACTAAACTTTTACAAGCCATTAAAGAGTACAGCTTGCTCGATTATGACCATCCCTTCGAGTTAAGTGCTCACGCTAAATTAGTTGAAATTTACAGCTTGCAAGATGAGCCAACCAAGGCTACCGAGCATTGCGTAGCCATTGGAAATATGACGCCATGGGAAGCTAATCAAGAGCAAACACCACTATTTAGATCTAACCCTAATTATCCCAGATCAAAGCTGATTCAACGAAAAGAAGGCTTAGTTCAATTGTCATTAACGATTGATAAAAATGGCTTTGTCACCAATCCTAAAGTGATAAAATCCAAGGGTGGGAAATCCTTTGAAATAGAAGCATTAAAAGCACTTGAGAAATGGCGTTATGCGCCAAAATTTGTTGATGGCAAACCCGTTGAAGCAGAAACCACCCTGCAACTAGATTTTTCCATCGGATAAATTATTGGACATTCTACTGTTCTTTAAAGTCAGCCATCGCTAGCCACTTGAGTTATTTATCTAGGCTAAGACAGTAATAATAGTCTCGTTAATTGCTGTCCTAGTCTAATGTTAAGTGACTAAAGTTAAGTGACTCATGTTACTTTACTAAAGTTAAGTGACTCATGTTACTTTACTAAGGTAAAGTGACTCATGTTATTTGACTAATGTAAGGTGACTCATGTTACTTGACTAAGGTTAAGTGACTAATATTAAGCGACTCTCGTTAATTACTTAATCAACAACTCCCCCCGAAAAGCGATAATAAAATGATGAGCTACCCTTCAGTAAAAATTATATTTCAGTTAAGCATCATATCGATAATTTTCATTGGATTAAGTTCGCCAATTCTCGCCACAGCCAATGAAAAAAACGCCGCGGTAAATAGCCATAATACTCCTGCTATGTCTAACGCTAGCGCATCAACGTCCCATAAAACCAGCACCATTTTTTTGGTTCGCCATGGTGAAAAACAAACTGGTGAAGATCCACAATTAACAGAACAAGGTAAAAATCGCGCCCTTGCTTTAGCGAATACCTTATCAGCAATTAAGCTTGATGCCGTTTATAGCACTCAATACCAGCGCACAGAGCAAACAGCGCTGCCAACAGCTAACTCACAATACCTCAAAATCAGTTACTATAATCCCAGAGAGTTAGCTGAATTTGCCAGCCAATTACAGCTTAATAGTGGCGCTAAGGTATTAGTGGTTGGACACAGCAATACCACCCCTAAACTGGTGAATTTACTGGGCGGCGAACCCGGCACTGAGATTAATGAAAAATCTGAATTTGACCGTTTATATATAGTAACGATATTTGCCCCAAGCAGTTCAGAAAAACCAGCAGCGCAGGTTAGTACCACATTGCTAAAGTATTAGCCTACTAAAGACCTGTGTTATTGGCCTTGTTGATTTAACCTAAAACAAGTTAGAGGCTCATGAAACTTGTGCATATTATTAATTAAACTTTGCTAATCTAAGGCTACTACTCCCTCGCACAGCTACCCTTTATTCCCGCTTAAACGTATAATCGCGCCACCTTGGCGAAGCCGCCACATAAAAGCATAATATTAGGTCGTTATATGCCCTCCACTAGTCAAACAGAAATCACATCACAGCTTAGTTTTCATGAAGATGTCGCTAAGCGAATCGAACAATCAGAGTCGCGAGTGATTAAAGCAATTTTCCCTTCCAATACCAACCATCACAACACCCTTTTTGGTGGCGATGCATTGGCGTGGATGGATGAAACCGCCTTTATTGCGGCCACCCGTTTTTGCCGTAAGTCTTTAGTTACTGTTAGTTCTGATCGCATTGATTTTAAAAAAGCGATACCGGCAGGTAGCTTAGCTGAGTTAATTGCCCGCGTTATCCACGTCGGTAACACATCAATTAAAGTTGAAGTGAATATATTCCTTGAAGATATGTATCAAGACAAGCGTGAGCATGCCATACGCGGGGTATTTACATTCGTCGCCGTTGATGAGCAGCGCGCTCCAACTCAAGTGTGGCCATAAACTCAAATTGCTATAAAAAACTGCCCATCATAAATCGTGATTGACCCTATTCAATGGCGAGTTGCTTATCAAAAAGCAGGTTTAAGTAACGGAATGACTCTTTCGCTCCGTTACTTTCTGTTTTTACGTACAATCATGCCTTTAACCCATAAGCTTATTAGACAAAAGTCTAAAATAATGAGTTAAATTGTTCGTTTGCCGCTTTGTATTTGATAAACCCTAGAATTTTATCTTACTTATCTGTTACATTAAATCTTCTTCACGTGCAAACAAGACTATTAAAAAGCCATGAAGCTACATAACTTAAATATAATTATTGCCGATGACCATCCATTATTTCGAAATGCATTAAGACAAGCGTTAAGTAATGCCTTTCAAGGTACCAATTGGTTTGAAGCAGACAGTGCTGAAGCGCTGCAACATATACTTGATGATAAAGCCAGTGAGCTTGACCTCATTTTACTTGATCTTCAAATGCCGGGATCCCATGGGTACTCTACGCTAATACATTTACGTGGCCATTACCCTGACATTCCTGTGGTGGTGATTTCAGCTCACGAAGATATCCAAACCATCAGTCGTGCTATTCATTACGGTAGCTCAGGCTTTATTCCTAAGTCGGCATCTATGGATACCCTTAAAGAAGCCCTTGATGGCGTTCTTCAAGGAGATATTTGGCTGCCTAAAGGAACTGAAGTACTCCCCGTTTCTGATGATCCTTCAAGCCAAATGGCCAGTAAGCTTTCAGACTTAACCCCGCAGCAATATCGGGTATTGCAAATGTTTGCAGAAGGCTTACTCAATAAGCAAATCGCCTATGACTTTGGTGTATCTGAAGCAACAATTAAGGCCCATGCCACAGCAATATTTCGTAAACTCGGGGTGAGAAACCGCACCCAAGCAGTTATCGCATTGCAGCAATTAGAAATGGAAAAGGTCGACCTATCTTAAGCGAACTCTCTCAACTGCCGTTTTCCCAAGCTTGTGAAAATAATAAAAAACCGATTTTAACTGAGTTAAAGTCGGTTTTTTCAAGTTCAACACAAGTATTAGAAATCGGCAGTGGTACTGGTCAGCATTGTGTTTATTTTGCTAAACATTTACCTCACTTAATCTGGCAAGCTAGCGATCAAAGTGATTACTTAGCCCAGCTTAATAGCCGCATCCACATTGAAGGGCCTGAAAACCTACTAGCCGCAATCGAACTTGATGTCACCAAGGCTTGGCCAAGTGCACAAATTGCGACAAACATTGATGGTTTATTTAGCGCCAATACTCTTCACATTATGAGCGAATCTATGGTAGTCGCCTTTTTTGAAGGCTTAGGGCAATATCTTAATTTACATGCTAATGTCGCAATTTATGGGCCGTTTAATTATCAAGGTCAATTTAGTAGCGACAGTAATGCGCAATTTGATATGTGGCTTAAGCAAAATAACCCTCAAAGCGGTATTAGAGATATAGAGTGGATAACATCACTTGCAAGCGATCAAGGCCTAAGCTTACAAGCCGACACCTCAATGCCGGCCAATAATCGCTTATTACATTTCAGCCGCAGCTAAATTAAATGATTATATTAAAGCACATCTCTTAGTACTTAATCTCGGCAACATTAGCATTATTGCTTATCGCTTTTGCCGAACACTAAAACCATAAAATCAAAGCCCAAATAGCTTAAGTTATGTCGCAAAACTTTGTAAGCTAGAGCTTAGTTATTTCTCTAACGATATCTACAACAAGGAACACGCATTATGGGTTCGGTTACCACTAAAAAACACCCAAACGGTTTGGAATTTGTCGAAGTTAATACCCCACTTTGTCAGGCACGTATATTTCATCAAGGGGCTCAAATAGATTTTTTCCAGCCCAAAGATAAAGCGCCTTTGTTATGGGTCTCTGATGCTGATGATTATCAGCCGGGTAACGGTATTCGCGGCGGCATTCCAATATGTTGGCCATGGTTTGGTGCCAGTGACATTGAAGGTTTCCCGCAGCATGGTTTTGCCCGCACCAGTTTATGGTCTTTAGCATCCGTTAAAATGCGCAATCAAATTGTTGATTTATTGTTTACCTTGAAAGTTTCAGCCGAGCAGCAACAGTATTGGCCACATGATACTGAGGTAAGTGTATTATTTTCACTGTCTGAAACGTTAACTGTCAGCATAGTGAATAAAAACAATGCTGATTACCCAATTAACTTTACCCAAGCATTGCACAGTTATTTTCCTATTGAGGATATTCATCAACTTAAAGCCTCAGGCTTTAAAGATTCCAAATACATAGAATTTGCCAAAGGCCCTTTTGCCCAAGAGTCTGACGACGTGTTATTTGACCGTGAAACTGACCGAGTTTATACAGGTTTAGCACAAACCCAGGTACTGCATACTGCAGCTGGTGATATTGAAGTCAGCCGTGAAAACAGCCAGTCTGCGGTGTTATGGAATCCGTGGATTGATAAGTCCCAGCGTTTATCTCGCTTTAATGATAATGACTATCTCACTATGGTTTGCCTTGAAGCGGCTAACGTATTAGAAGATGAAGTTCACTTGCAAGCAGGTGAAAGTCATACCCTCACAACCCACATTCGCTGGCGATAAGCATAATTTGCATCAGTTATTTCCCTGTTAATAGCACAGCTTAACCTGCTGTTGTTAACAGGGTGATATCAGCGAGTAAACTGCTGTGATAAACTAGCTTACAATCAATATCTTAAAAGACTACTCAGCCCAAATGACAGTTCGCCTTTTTACTGTTAAACGATTCTTTATCCTATGCTTTTTTACCATTGCATTAGGCTTGCTTGTGCTGCAACAAAATTTTCGCCCTATCGCCTTAAAAGCACTTAACTCCCTCACCTCGGCTTATGATATTCAGGTTAAAGATCTCGCGGTTAGCTTTGATACTGTTAATAAACTCAATTTTAAATTTATCTCCCTTGAGTATGAAGATAGTGTAATTAGCTTACACAATGCCGAGCTAAGATTAGTCGATGGCTATGGCGCATTAAAAAACATGGCTCTGACAATACAAGATTTTGAGGCTGTTACAGTAGAAAGAA
The DNA here is from genome assembly GCF_002873635.1 of Shewanella sp. 10N.286.52.B9. Classification (NCBI taxonomy): domain Bacteria; kingdom Pseudomonadati; phylum Pseudomonadota; class Gammaproteobacteria; order Alteromonadales; family Shewanellaceae; genus Shewanella; species Shewanella sp. 10N.286.52.B9. Next base: position 17,491 of record NZ_MCTY01000002.1, on the reverse strand, counting down.
TTGATGTTAACTTAGGTTATTCATTTCTTAAGCGCCGTTTTGTGGGTAAAGATAACCAAGCAACAACTGACGCTGATGTCGGCCTGAGTATCAATCATTTGCCGTTCATTGAGCTGGCTAAGATAAATATTTACTGGGCTGATGATAAAGACTTAACTCAGCCGTTAATCGAGGCGCATAATTTAAGCCTTGCTGCCAGTGGTCAAAATCAAAACATAGCAGTTAATCAAACAAGTCGTAAAAAAAGCGCTGCTACATCTTTTGCTACTTCAACTTCAACTTCAACTTCAACTTCAACAATACTGACAGGTAAGCTGTTGCTTATGCAGCAAGAGTTTATTGATATTGCGCTAAGCCTAAATCCACGTGAGTGGCAGCTTAATTCCGATGTCGATATCAATAAAGTGCTCCAAAGCCTGCAATTGCTAGAACAGTCAGTGACTCAGAGAATAACGGCCACCACGAATACAGATGAACAGCAGGGATTACAACTATTATCCCAAGCTTTAGCCCCTGTAATAACGCCTATTTCAGCGGCAAATTATCAATTTAATGGCAACTGGTTAGGGCAAACACGATTAGATTTACCAAGTGGGTCAATCAGCAGTCATCACGAAATTAGCAATATTGAAATCGCGCCAACTGCTGACAATAACGTTAATAGTACTATTAGCTTTAAACCTGAAATGCCCATCAGCCTCGAGGTTAATTATCAGCCACAAGATACACATAATGCTAATCAGCGGGTATCAATTTCTTTAGCGCCGTTTTCGTGGCAGCAATCCACCAGCCCAAAGGCGCTTATAAAACTCAGCGGTTACTTAAATGATATTCAAGGTAATCGTGCAGATAGCGTTGCCAACGTAAATCAAAAAGTCGAAGATCGCCAAAATCTCGAAAAAAACCAAAGTGAGAACAATATACAGTCATTACTGACTCAAGTTGCTAAGCTTAGCGCCGAGACAAATACAGGATTACCTAAGGGTGACGCCACTATTGACTGGTCTTTGGCGTTTAACTCACCGACTTACATGGATATCACACTGGCTAACGATAGCCCAAACTCAAATAGCCATTATGATTTACATATAGCTTCATTCAATGCACAAATAGCCCATCCACTGCTTACTACTCAGCTCATTTTTACTGATAACAGCGCCGCTATTGCTAATGAAAACTACCAAGTAAAAAGCGCAATAAATGTTGATATCAACCAAGTTAAACCAATTGATTTAAGTCACTTAGATAATGTCGACAGTACTTTAATTATTGATGGCGCAAGCTTAACAGGCCAATTAGCTGTTGAGCATCAACTAAGTCAAAATCACCCCACAACCAAAGTTAGCCTCAAACAAAACGCTCAATTACAGCTTAGTGATTTAAGCTTAATATCTGCCAACAAACTTATCGCCTTTGAGGGACTTAACTGGCAACAACAAGGGGCTAGCGAGCTTAGTTCAACCATTGACGGCAGCCAAATAAAGCTCAATGACTTCTCATTCGGATTTGATAAGTTTCATCTTCAAGATCTAAGCACGGCAACTGATACGATTAACGCCAAAGAATCGCTTGAAATACATTTAGGCCAATTTGCTGTTGATGCTAAACAAGCAATTGAGTTATTTATGCCAGCGACGTTACCCGTGGATGAATTAACCTCAAAGCTCTTACCTTCAAGTATGAACCAGCCTAAGAATCTAGCTAGTAACAATTCAACTAATGACATCAAAAGCCAACCAAGCTTACTTACGTCATTATTAAATAAGCGCAATAGCAGTGATTTAATCTGGCAATTAAACGATATCCGCATCGATAAATTGATCCCGACTAAATCAAAACTGCGCCGCTATCCACTACTGCGATTAGACAGCTTAACCCTTGAACAAAACCTGCAGTTACACAGCCAGCTGCTCACAGGTAAAGAGCTTTGGCAACTTGATGAGCTAGCACTATCGAGCTACCACCTACTGCAACTACCTAAAAATAATAACCCTTTATCATTAGCCGGTCAGTGGCACACTGACTCTGATTTAGCCCCTCTGCTTGGAGTGTTAGCGCAAACTCAAATGCTGCCGAGTGATTTATCCATTGCAGGCCATAATAAATTGGATGCTGGTTTTGCCCTTGTTGAAAGCCAAGGGGTATCCTTATTTGAAATGAAATTTACTCAGTCACTCTCTGATATTGAGGCGCAGTACAACGAAATGTTTTTTGATAATGGCAGTATCAATGCCCAATGCCAATTTAACTGGCAACAAGCCCATAGCTCACAATTATTAACAAAAACCTACAGCCAAAGTCGATTATTGTGTCAACAAACTGAGCTAAACATTGCTAACGCCTATGTCGGCATAAACTTAGATGAACTCAATCTCAAAGCCGATATTTCATTAGGTAAAAATGAGCAAATACCTGCCAAGAACTGGTTACAAGAAATCACAGGTTTAAGTGATACAGACGTCAACTTAACAGCACGGGGCAATTTACTGGATGGCGAGTTTTTAATACCTGAGTTTTTTTTAAAATTACACGATAAGTCAGAAGGCTATTTGATGCTTAACGGCATTAGTTTACAAACCTTACTGGCAGCACAGCCTCAAGTAGGCGTATATGCCGATGGGATCTTTGACGGAGTCTTACCCGCGACTTTAGTTGATGGAAAAATTAATATTGCCGGAGGCCATTTAGCCGCCCGAGCCCCTGGCGGCTTAATCAAAGTCTCTAATAACCCAGCACTTGAGCAAGTGAAAGCAAGCCAACCTCATTTAGAGATAGTGGCGCAAGCATTAGAACACTTGCAGTATTCCGAGCTAATAAGCACACTTGATATGCAACAAAATGGCGATGCCCAATTAGCCGTTCAAGTAAAAGGACAAAGCAAAGATATTGAACGACCTATTCATTTGAACTACTCTCATGAAGAGAACCTATTTCAATTATACAAAAGCACGCAGATTGGTAACCAACTGCAAAATGATATTGAACGTTCCGTGAAGTAAAAGGACACCTTTGTGAACACTCAGTCGATTTACCGAATATTTCTTATTGCCGCATCAGTACTGCTGATAGGCGCCTGTACCCCAACCGTTAAAATTGAGCCACCAGATAAGCCTATTGTCATTAATCTTAATGTAAAAATTGAGCATGAAATCATTATAAAAATCGATAAAGAGCTCGATATTCTTTTAGAAGATGATGAGCTGTTTTAATCAATAAGGAAGCAATAATGAACACAAAAATCATGGCTTTAGTTTTAACGTTACTTCTAGGGTTAACACTGAGTTCAAATGTAGCTGCGTTGACATTGCAACAAGCTAAAGACCAAGGATTAGTTGGTGAGCAAACTAATGGTTATCTTGGTTTGGTGGTCAATGATAACGACGCAAAAACATTAATAACTGAGGTAAATAGTAAGCGAAAGCTACATTATCAAAAAATTGCCAAAAAGAATAAATTATCCACTGAAGATGTCGCTGCAAGAGCCGCGCAAAAAGCCATTGCCGCAGCCAGAAAAAGTCATTTTATCCAAACAGCTAAAGGGAAATGGACTCAAAAATAAATGACTAAATACCGATTTCAATCGATCGATTATGGCTTGGAGCTTGGTATGAGAATTAACTGCATGAGGGATAATTGCATTATATGTACTAGCTCAGACTTTAACAAAACTAACGCGCCTTGGTTTAAAATACCTTGGCGCGCCGCAAACTTAAAATTACATAGTCACCATTGCCCAGTAATCGAGACGCGCCTTAGGGTCTAACACCGCTTTTTTACACACTTCTTTGTATTTATTCATTAACGGACCTAAGCCGCTTTGGCCTTGTAAACTGGCAAGCTGCTGGTTTTTCGCTTCTGTGACCGCTTTAGCCGCCTTTTCGGCACTTAAGTAGCCCGCGGCTAATTTTTCAGCTTCAACTGCTGATGTTTTCAATCTTTCACCAACCGGTTTCATCTGCGGCGCATTCATACCCATAATCATGCTAGAGCTAATTTGATAATATGCGGCACATTGGACTAATTCATTAGTAAATGCGGCTTCAGCTTTATCTTGCGCCTGTACGCTTAAGCTAGTGGCAACTAACGTGATCGCAGCGGCGAACTGATATCCTTTTTTAAACATACTGTATCCTTTCTTAGTAATTAATTTCTGAGTGCGCAATGCTATTGCTAAATTGTTGTTGGTAATGAGCTAAACGATGCTTTAAATGCTGCTTAACCGTTGGCCATTCTGAATCAATAATGGAGTAAACAACTGTGTCTCTGACTGTGCCATCTTTCAAAAGTTTATGGTTTCTTAACACCCCATCTTGCTTAGCCCCAAGACGCGTAATTGCCTGCCTTGATGCTTGATTGTGCCAATGGGTGCGAAATTCCACCGCCATGACATCCAAGGTTGAAAACGCATAATCGAGTAATAACAATTTGGTTTCGGTGTTAACACCGGTGCGCTGGGCACGTTTTGCATACCAAGTGTAGCCAATTTCTAAGCGACGATTAGGTTGATCCCATTGGCAGATACGGGTGCTACCGATCACCTCACCTGAGGTTTTGTCCCGCACGGCAAAAGCCAATGCTTCGCCAAGTTGTTCTTGGGCTATGGCTTTTTCAACATAAGCTTTCATATCATTGGCATGGGGAACCGAGGTATACCAAAGCTCCCATAAGTTGCCATCAGCAGCTGCAAGACTTAGCGCTGGCACATGCTCGAGTGTTAACGGCTCTAAAATGACATGTTCACCCATTAAAAAAGTATGACTGTCTGCGTATGCCATTGAGTGCTCCTAGATAAATAGTTAACTTGATCAAACAATGACAGAATACATGATCTAGATCAGAATAAAATCACCTTTTTGCTATTAAAAACAACAATAATGTCTTGTCTCATACGAACCAAAAAACCAAAAAGACCAATATCAATTGATATTGGTCTTTGGAGTAAGTGTTCTGAGTCAAGATTGCTGCTCGAGTGTAACGATGGATTTAGCTTATTTTGTGCTAATTAAAACTTATTTGATAAACACTGGTGTTGCCGCTTACTTCATTGCCAATAATTAATAATGGCAAACCTGTAGGGCTATCCTCAGCTAGAATAAATTTCATCCCTTCTGGGCCTAAATCACCCACAAGCTCAGGTTGCCCACTCATGGTTTCGCCGTCTATTTCAAAGTCGATATCAAAATCACGGTTCACCACATAGTCAATAAAACTGACGTCAAAAGGATTAGTAATATCGTAAATCATTATCCCAGATGTACGCTCTAAGCCGATGAAAGCATAATTTTTATCACCGATTCTACCTATCGCTAGCGCTTCAGGCTCAGGACCTTTATCATCACTGCGACTATCGCCTTTGCTTTCTTCATTATGATTGTTGAAGTTTTCACCTAGCACTGCAGCGGTAATCCTCTCAAAGTCATTACCACTATCAAAGACTAATTGACCAGCATGACTCCAGATAGAAAATGAGCGGCCACCATAAGATACAATTTTATCAAAATCGCCGTCATTATCATCATCACCCATGCTAGTGGTAACCTTTAATCGGCCTAATTGAGTTTTATCTTGGGCGGCTAATATTTGCGGGTGGCTTGAGTCTAAAATCAAATCATCGGCGCGGGCTTCTTCAGAAAAACCATCATAATCACGAGCATCACCTTCATTGGCTGTGACAATAAAGTCTTGTCCATGCCATTGATAACTGGCGATAGTGTCAGGCTGATACATCCCATAGACACCAGCATAATTAACGATATTAATGGCATCATCTTTGTCGCTGGCATCAAGCTCATTACCTGCTTTACCGTAATCTTTAAGGCCTAAAGCATTAATGGCTTCGACGGTATTATTCTCTAAGTTAATCACTGCGATAGCATTGTTTTCTTGTAAGCTGACATAAGCAAACTGATTATCTTTGGACACTGCAATATACTCAGGCTCAAGATCCTGTGAAACTGAAGCGTTTGGTCCATTAATCTTAATCATATTACTAAGCTCATTATGGCGAGCTTCACCTAGATTAAATTCATTAAAATCAATCAAAGTAGCAGTATCTGCTGGCAGACCATCGGTAATCTCTATCAACGCAATAGTACCTTCTGGGTCAACGCTATAATCAGAGTTTGGCTCACCTTCATTTGCTATAACCAGTTTGGCACCATCATGGGTAAAAACCACATTATCCGGTAATGCCCCTACTTCTACGGCCTTAATAAATTCAGGCTCTGCAGTGGCTGATAATTGATAAAATGCAACGATACCATTGCCTTGGGTCGCATTGCCGGCACTATCAGCTCTCTCAACGGCGGCTGCTAATAAGTCGCCATAAATACTGACACTGTTGACGCTGCCTAAATCATTAATTTCAGCATCTTCAGCAACGTTTACACTTAAGGTTTTAGTGAGGTTGTTTAAAGTAATCGCCGTTATGTCATCGGAACTAACCCTTGCTAACGAAGATAAGTCAAGGACATCTAACATGCCACTTTGTGCATTAACTACATATACGCTGTTGCTAACCTGATGAAAGTCAACAATTTCTGCTGCGCTTTGGCCATAAATTCCTGATTCATAACGACCGATTAGCCCTAACTGCAATTGACCTTGAGCTTCAGCACATAGTATTTGAGTTTGGCCAGTAAGCACTTCATCTGTGTCTAAAACACCATTTATGTTTACATCAATCCCCGTGTCGATCTGTTGACCACCAAAAGGACACTGGCTATTACCAGCAGTTAATTCAGTGATTGAGATTAACGAGCTTAAACCATTCGTACCATCAACACCTTGAACGCCATTAAGACCATCATCACCATTACAGCCTGCTAGCAGCATCATTGACATTACTGTGGTTAACGGCAAAAGTGTGGTTAACGGAAAAATTTTCGTTTTCATGCTTTAGTCTCTATTAAGTAATTGTTGCAAAGTTGGGCGCTAAGCTACTCAAGTTCGATGACACTAAAACGACAATAATGTTACTTTAATGTTAAGCCTCAACAGTCTGATTTAGTAAAGATTAAAATACACTTAATTCCTGTTATTTTTCGATGCTGATCACCTTTTTCATGGTAAAATTTTGCCAGAATTTCGTACTCTCTTTCCTATAAAATTCTTCGATTTGATCCTATTTTATGTCTATCCAATGAGGTTTTTGTCAGCATGTCTTCTAACTCTCCTTCTGTGACCTCGGCGCAGAACTCCCCAAACCTTGCCATGCTTATTCCGATGCTGGCTGCGATTGTGGCCATCACCCCATTAGCCATCGATATGTATTTACCAGCAATGTCTGCCATTGCTGACAGCTATTCAACCCATGTCACCACAGTGCAGCAATCGTTAAGTATTTACCTTGCGGGCTACGCGCTAGGGATGCTCACTTTTGGCCCGCTTGCTGATCGCTTTGGCCGTAGGCCCTTGGTCATTTTTGGCTTAAGTGGGTTTACCTTAATCAGTTTCTTTATTTCTATCACCGCTAATATTGAGTTATTTTTAGCGCTGCGTTTTTCCCAAGCATTTATTGGCGCAGCTGCCACGGTTGTGGTACCTGGTTATATTAAGGAAGTTTATGGTGACAATACTGCCAAAGGAATGTCTTACGTCAGCTTAATAATGATGTTAGCGCCGTTACTTGCGCCCAGTGTAGGCAGTTTAATTTTAGAAGTGGGTGAATGGCCGTTAATCTTTTTAAGCCAAAGTTGTTATGCTATATTTTTGCTTTTGTTGGTTATTTTTAAATTAAAAATGCCCAGCGACAAAGCAAAAGATGCCCGCAGTAATAAGTCTTTTTTAAACGCCTATAAAACCGTGCTGAGCCGCCAAGGTGTGAAACTCAATATTAGTTGCGGAGTACTGACTTCCTTTGCGTTTTTCTGTTATTTAACAGCTTCGCCTTTCATTTATATGGAAGTCTTTGATTTAGATAAAACCTTATTTTCAATATTATTCAGTACTAATGTCGGCGCTCTGATGTTGGCGAACATTTTAAACTCTCGAATTGTCGGGCGTTTTGGCTCAAACAGAATGCTGTTTGCTGCAACCGTGTTTGCCACCTTAGCAGCCGCAGGTTTGTTGCTGGTGAATCTTTTAGGCTTGAGTTACCACTTTACTGTCGCCATGCTGATCCCATTAATGGGCTGTTTAGGAGTGATGTCAGTTAATGCCGATGCCATTGTGTTGATGAAATTTAAACAAGAAACCGGTACTGCAACGGCTGTAATTGGCACTCTGAGATTTGGCTTTGGCTCATTAGCTGGCCCTTTATTGGCTTTCTTTTATACTGGCACCGCAGTGCCATTTTCGGCGATGATGTTGTTATCAGTAATGCTGGTAATGGGTTGTTTATTGTTTCAACGTACCCAGCCAAGAAACTAATCATCTAGCGGCTTGAACTTGTAATAAAACGGCTCATAAAGAGCCGTTTAAATTCACACTAACACCATAGGTAATGTGCTTAGTAACATCGCCGCCATCAACCAATTAAAATTTCGCTGACGAATAGGTGTGTTTAACTTCTGACTGATAGAAGAGCCTATCAGTACCCAAAGCAATGACATTGGTAGCCCTACAATATTGAATACCAGCACCCCACCAATTGCCGTTGTCCAATATAAATCACCACTAATAGTAAATGCGCTTAATAAGCTAATTGAAGCCATCCATGTTTTAGGGTTTATCCATTGGAAAAAGGCCGCTTCAACTAAGGTTATCGGCTTAGCCCTTTCGCTGGCTTGATTGCGTCCATGTTGCGTGGCTATTTTGACCGCGAGATAGATCAAATAGCCAATGGATGCATATTTTAACATCTGATGCAGTAGCGGCCATGACTCAAATAAAGACCCTAACCCCAATAACATAGCCACATGCAAACTGGTTTGGCCTAAACGGATCCCAATCATATGCGGTACGGTTTGTTTAACACCAAAATTAGCACCAGAGTTAGCCAATAGCACATTATTAGGCCCTGGCGTACCCGTCATGGTAGCGCAAAATAGTGCGGCCGATAGCATCAACATGACAACAGATGGGTCCATACATTTCCTATTTAAACATTTTTAATCAAATCACCTTAAACTCAGCAAATACCTGTTCGAAAAACAACACGATACAAGCAAGCGTAATATACTCGGTTTAATTCAAGTTTCTGCAGTTTTCACGCTTTTTAATTAATTTAAAACGCCTAATTGTCATTTATCTTAAACAATCATGAAATACTTTCACCTAAATTACTTTATTTCAACAAGACACTTGTATCGTGCTCAAAAATAAATATGATGAAGGTATCTTGGAAATCAGCAAGATACATATTTAGTCAAATTATCTGAGGCGGTTTTCTACTGCGTAGATAAACGAGTTCGAATTACCGTTCGGGCTTATTTTTAGAACGATTACCGTCGTTGTAGCAAGATACTGTTTACCATAACGGTAACTTAAGAGGATTTAGCAATGGAAAAATTATCCGGCGCCAGCATGATAGTGCGCTCGTTAATCGATGAAGGCGTAAAACACATTTTCGGCTACCCAGGTGGCTCAGTACTCGACATCTACGATGCGCTGCACAAAGATTCTGGCGTAGAGCATATCCTAGTAAGACATGAACAAGCAGCTGTGCATATGGCTGATGGTTATGCCCGCGCCACCGGTGATGTGGGTGTCGTACTGGTAACCTCTGGTCCTGGTGCTACTAACGCCATTACCGGTATTGCTACCGCCTACATGGACTCTATTCCTTTAGTGGTTTTATCAGGCCAAGTTCCGAGTAATTTGATTGGTAATGATGCTTTCCAAGAATGTGACATGATTGGGATCTCACGCCCTATTGTCAAACATAGCTTTTTAGTTAAAGATCCCCGTGAAATCCCCGAAATCATCAAAAAAGCTTTTTATATTGCAGCAACCGGTAGACCTGGCCCTGTCGTAGTTGATTTACCAAAAGATTGCTTAAACCCTGAAGTCCTGCACGAATACATTTACCCTGAAAGCGTTAATATGCGCTCTTACAATCCGACAACCGCAGGCCACAAAGGTCAGATACGCCGTGGATTACAAGCGCTGTTATCGGCTAAAAAACCTGTGTTATATGTGGGCGGCGGCGCTATTATTTCAGGTTGCGACCAACAAATTATTCGCCTAGCTGAAAAGCTCAATATTCCAGTCATTAATACCTTAATGGGCTTAGGCGCATTCCCTGGCACTCACCCACAATGCTTAGGTATGTTAGGCATGCACGGTTTGTATGAAGCTAATATGGCGATGCACAACTGTGACTTAATTTTTGGTATTGGGGTGCGTTTTGATGACCGTACCACCAATAATGTAGAAAAATATTGCCCTAATGCCACCATTTTGCATATCGATATTGATCCGGCATCTATTTCTAAAACCATACGAGTGGATATACCGATTGTTGGCTCTGCTGAAAATATCCTCGATAGCATGTTAGCTTTACTTGATGACACCGAAAAAACCAACGACAGCGAAGCGCTTGATGCTTGGTGGGTTGAGATTAATCAATGGCGCGAAAAAGATTGTTTAGCCTATGACAAATCAAGTAATCGCATAAAGCCACAGCAAGTGATCGAAACACTGCATAAATTAACCAATGGCGATGCCTACGTCACCTCTGATGTGGGTCAGCACCAAATGTTTGCCGCGCTTTACTATCCATTTGATAAGCCACGCCGTTGGATTAACTCAGGTGGGCTTGGCACCATGGGCTTTGGTTTACCTGCAGCCATGGGCGTAAAAATGGCGATGCCAGATGAAACCGTAGTGTGTGTTACGGGTGATGGTTCAATCCAAATGAATATTCAAGAACTTTCAACTGCGCTGCAATATGACACCCCAGTAAAAATCATTAATTTGAATAACCGTTTCTTAGGTATGGTTAAGCAATGGCAAGACATGATTTATTCAGGTCGTCATTCACACTCTTATATGGATTCAGTGCCTAATTTTGCCAAAATCGCTGAAGCTTATGGCCATGTTGGCATGACGATTAGTGATCCTAACGAATTAGAGTCAAAGTTAGCTGAAGCATTGGCAATGAAAGACAAGTTAGTCTTTGTTGATATTAGCGTTGATGAAACAGAGCATGTTTATCCAATGTTGATCCGTGGAGAAGCAATGAAAGATATGTGGTTAAGTAAAACGGAGAGAAGCTAATGCGTCGTATTATTTCTGTATTATTAGAAAACCAACCAGGGGCATTGTCTCGTGTGGTTGGACTGTTTTCTCAGCGTGGCTACAACATCGAAAGCTTAACCGTTGCGCCAACAGAAGACACCACCCTGTCACGCCTTAATATTACGGTGAATGCTGAAGCTGATGTTCACGAACAAATTGAAAAGCAACTTCATAAGTTAATTGATATTTTAAAAGTCTCTAACATAACTGAAAATGCCCATATTGAGCGAGAACTGGCATTGGTCAAAGTTAAAGCCCAAGGAGAGATGCGTGAAGAAGTCAAACGCACTGCTGATATCTTCCGAGGTCAAATAGTGGATGTCACCGCCAGCTTGTATACCATTCAAATGGCCGGTACCAGCGAAAAAATAGATGCCTTCATCAGCGCGCTTGCTGAAGTCACAAAGGTAATTGAAGTTTCTCGCTCAGGCGTTGTAGGTCTTGCCCGTGGCGAGAAAGTCATGAAAGCATAGTGTTTACTTTTTACATGGCTAGTAACAAGTCTATGTATAAAAAAGTGTCACAATAAAGGGAGCTGATTAGCTCCCTTTTTTATGCTTATTATTGTTAACTTATAAATTTGACCTAATTGATTCACTGTTCATGTTTGAGAGCAATAATGTTTGATCAGAAATGGCAGGGGGTTGCTTATTTATTGAACTTCGACTTGATGAAGTTTGATCGTTTTCACTAGCTGAAGTGAAGTTATTGTCAATTGAAAACAATATCGTTTGATCATTTTGTAACTCACCTCTGGACATTTCCGAGTTAGATCTCTAAATCTAATTGGTGAATTTAGGATTAAAATTTCTATGCTAAGTGAGTTCAACTACAAATGAGTGGCCAAATTCACCTTGTCACTACACTAAACGTTCATTTCCTACAAATGGTAGTAACTCTTTTGGTTGCTCACCTTTAATCGCTGAATTTATGCGTCGTTGAATACTTGTGTAATCTGAAGTTTCAGGTGTTGCAGCCATTTGCGCGCGAATTGGATTCAAATCAACATACGCCATACAGGCAAGAACTGCTGCGTCAAAACTTTATTGACTGCCGACAGATCATATTGATTCACCTTGTTAGCTTTACGCTTAAAGCGAAAACAGCCCTACCCTATATTTTGCTCACTCTGTTATACTAACCAGCTATTCTTTACCACTGCGCCATGATTAACGCTAAACCAAACATTAATCATTGCTGACAGTGTTGTTAATTATCATTTTACTTTACCCGAGATTACACATGCCATTTTCGAAGCTGGGATTAAGCGATCCAATAATCAGTGCACTTAGTTCTTTAGGTTATACCAAGCCGACTCCCATTCAATCTAAGGCTATACCTGTTGCTTTATCGGGTAAAAATATCATTGCCGCGGCGCAAACCGGCACCGGTAAAACAGCCAGCTTTGTACTGCCTATTATCGAACGCTTTAAAGCCCCCCATAAGGTACGTGGCAAACGCGTCAAAGCACTGGTATTAGCACCTACCCGTGAACTGGTGATTCAGGTTGAGCAAAACATCAAAAAATACAGCCAGAACTTATCAATAAATTCAATGGTCATGTATGGCGGCGTTGACAGTAATGCCCAAAAGCAGAAGCTCATTGAAGGCATTGATATCCTGGTGGCAACGCCTGGCCGTTTGCTGGATATGTATACTCAACGTGCCGTTAACTTTGACGAGCTTGAAGTGTTAGTGCTTGATGAAGCCGATAGAATGCTGGATATGGGCTTTATTGAAGACATTAACCGCATCATCGAATTGTTGCCTGATGAACGTCAAAACATGTTGTTTTCAGCCACTTTGTCTAACCAAGTTCGCGCTCTGGCTAAATCAGCCATGCGTAACCCAGTGCAAATTTCAGTGGTTGAAGATGCTGACGCAGCGCCAAAAATTGATCAATGGTTAGTTACCGTTGATAAAGAAAAGAAGTCAGCATTACTAAGCCAGTTAATTAAAGACAACGATTGGAAACAAGCGCTGATCTTTATCGAAACTAAACACGGTGCAGCAAAGCTGGTGACTCAATTAGAAAAGCGCGGCATTATTGCAGAGTCTTTTCATAGTGGTCGTAGCCAGCCGATACGTGAGCAATTACTTAAAGATTTTAAAGATGGAAAAATCACCTATCTTATTGCCACTGGTGTTGCTTCTCGTGGTATTGATATTGATGACTTACCTATCGTCATTAACTACGACTTACCATACCCTGCTGATGATTATGTGCATCGCATTGGTCGTACTGGCCGTGCTGGGGCGTCTGGTATTGCAGTGTCATTGGTGTCAAAAGATGACTTTAAAAATCTCTGCGCAATTGAGCGCCGTTTGGGTCACTTAATTGTCCGTAAAGAAGTTGAAGGCTTTACTACGCGTAAAGAAGTACCGATTTCAATCTTAGATTTTGTCCCTAAGAATGCCAAAGTGCCAAAAGCGAAAACTGATGACAAGCCAACGCTTTCTCGTGGCAAGTCAGATAAGCCAAAGAATAATCATTACGATAAAAATAAAGCCAAACGCTTTAACAAAGAAAGCGCAGCTAAAAGCCCATATAAAACTAGTGACCGCGGCGAGAATAGAAGCTCAGACTCTCGCAAGCCTAGTAAAAATAACACCAGCAGATCAGTGCCCAATGGCACTGGCGCTGTAAACCCTTGGGGTAAATAGGCTGATATTTTTATAGCCGCTAGGTTAAAAGCCACACTTGGTCAATATTGTTTAAAGCGCCGCTAATTTAATAGCGGCGCTTTTTTAATGCTGATTACCTCAGTATGAGTATCTGTAGTTAATGGTTAATGGTTAAT
>NZ_MCTY01000002.1:0-2674 GCF_002873635.1 Shewanella sp. 10N.286.52.B9 | reverse complement strand
GTTAATGGTTAATGGTTAATTGTTAATTGTGAATGGTTATTTATCACGAATAGTCACTCGCCACGGTGGATTTAATCGATTCTCTCCTGCCCAATACAGCTTTATCTTATTACCTGCAGGATCAAACAGCCTTGCTTCACGCCATAAATAGTCTTGATCTGTGGGCAAAGTTTCAAATTCGATGCCTTTTTTAATCAGCTGATTAACCCATTCATCTAGTTGCTCATGTTCAAAATAGATAACGGTTCGGTTATCACTCATATTCAATTGCAGCTCATCTAAGGTTAATGAAAAACTGGCCTCACCATCAGGACACATAAAACGAGCGTAATGGGCAGTATTAACGATTTGAGTAAAACCGAGAGTTAAATAAAACTCACAGGCTTTAGTCATATTATTAACCGTTAAGGTAACTTGATTAAGATGCATACTGACTCCGACTTAAGATAAATCTCCAACTAATACTGTTCGTTTTTACTGTTGCTTATACTATTTATAAGCGCCAATGAAACTTAAACATAACGATTTCGTTCACTGGGAATATCCGTTAAATACTGGACAAACTCTACCTCAATGCCATCAGGGTCAAGATAATAAATACTGTCAGAGTAAGTATCTTCACGGCCTTTAATCGCTATTTCAAAACCAGCTTGCTCCATTCTTGCCATTAAACTTTTAAGATCTGACACCACATAAGCAAAATGGGCTAAGCCTAAATCATAACCTTCATTGGGACGCATTTTTCCTTTACCGCCATCGTTAAGCGATAAGTAATTATATTCATCACCAAAGTGCAGCCATTTACGCTGCACCCCATGCCACTCACCTTCACCACCGCCGCGAACTTGCCAATGGGGAAAAGCTGCCCGATAAAACGCTAAGCTAGCGTCTAAATTTTGTACTACTAAATTTAAATGCTCTAATCGCATAATCATATTCCATGTTTTAAAAAGCTGACATTACTTATTAATCATCACTTGATTGAATAGGGTTCGGCTTAGTTCAATAACCGCTGTGATTGCGTTTTCTGCTGACAAATCATGATTCTTAGCGCCACTTGGGGAGCGGCTTGGGTCATCTGAAGCATCATAAGCTTGCTCAGTGACCACTTCCTTAGAGGGTTTGATTACTGTGGTAACCGGAGTTGTTGTTCGATGACTGAATGTATTCACTTGTTCAGTTTTAAAAATTAAATACGTCATTTTGCCTCCTGCATTGCAACGATTTTTAAATCAACTTGTTGTAATATAGTGCCACTATAAAACCTCAACCTTGGTTGAGGTAAAGTATTATTTTTACTGTAATAGGAATATTTTGATGCTTGATGAAATGGATTTAACAGTCGGGCAAGTGGCCAAGCGTTGCGGCATAAAAGTCTCAAGCCTGCATTTTTATGAATCAAAAGGCTTGATCACCAGTTTGCGCAATCAAGGCAATCAGCGCCGCTATCGCCGAGATGTGATCAGGCGGATATCCGTGATAAAAGCCGCCCAAACCATGGGAATAAGCTTGCAGGATATCAAGCAGGCATTTAGCCACCTTCCCAATGAACGCACCCCAACCCCTGAAGACTGGGCGTTGCTATCGACCAAGTGGCAAAATCAGTTAACTAGAAAAATCAATTATTTGACTAATTTACGTGACTCTCTAGATGGCTGTATTGGTTGTGGATGTTTATCAATGAAAAACTGCCCCATATACAATCCTAATGATGAACTGGGTAACAATGATGCTGGTGCGGTCATTTTAGATAGAGCGCTTAAATAGGGGCTTGTGACTTTTACGAGCAGTGCTTTTATTGAAAGCGACGTTATCGCGAAGTGCTTTTGTTGAGAGTGACTTTAATGTGGGATCAATAATGTGGCGTCAATTTGTTGTGAGGGGCTTTATAAACAGTCATAAGGCAAAAAGCCCAACTAGGAAAATGAATCTAGTTGGGCAAAAATCAGGGAAGAGATGAAACTAGTGCCCTTTATTATTTACCTAAAGGGCGGTAACGCATTAACTTTCAATCGTATTACTGGTAGCGCTGCGCGCAGAATTGATTTGAATTTTACGTGC
This sequence comes from Shewanella sp. 10N.286.52.B9, assembly GCF_002873635.1. NCBI lineage: Bacteria > Pseudomonadati > Pseudomonadota > Gammaproteobacteria > Alteromonadales > Shewanellaceae > Shewanella > Shewanella sp. 10N.286.52.B9. The sequence continues at coordinate 613 of NZ_MCTY01000002.1, read as the reverse complement.
TTTTAACGCTTCAGGGATTTCTCTTACTAAATCAACATTTAATAAACCATTTTCTAATTCAGCACCAACAACCTTGACATGGTCTGCTAACTGGAAAGTGCGCTCAAATCCACGCTCAGCGATACCTTGATGTAAGTATTTACGTTCATCGTTTACTGCAGCCACTTTACTGCCTTTGATAAGTAACTTGTCACCTTCGCTAGTGATATCAAGTTCTTGCATACTAAATCCAGCAACCGCCATAGTGATACGGTAGCGATTTTCGCCAAGTAATTCGATGTTGTATGGAGGGTAACCGGTGTTACCATTTTGTACTGCGGCGTGTTCAGCCATTTTAGCTAAACGATCAAAACCAATCGCACTACGATAAAGAGGAGTTAAATCTGGAGTTAAATTAAATTTACGCATTGTCATATCCTTGTCTAAAGCAATATGTGAAAAATAAAATGCCATTATTGGCTGTTTGTCATTACCCTTGCGGCGTAATGCTAGTTAGTACCTCTATTGAGCGTGCCTAACTTACAACTAGATATGAGAACGATATTTTATTTTTCAAGTAAATTAGCAAAAATAATTTTTCCTTCAGCCAATTAATTTAAATATAACCATTAAT
>NZ_MCTY01000001.1:0-54421 GCF_002873635.1 Shewanella sp. 10N.286.52.B9 | reverse complement strand
GGTAAATATTATTCTTATATCTTAAATGTAAACGTAGCCGAAATCTGTGAGATAGAATTGATATTTTTGTTCTGACAGTTGGGTTCATTTCGGTACGGGGCTATTTAACCCTAAAAGAGTGATCTCTGTCAAGCCTCAATAACCTCAAGTTTACGTAAACGTAAACTTGAGGTTGTAAAAAAGGGTGAATTGTCACCCTTTTTGTCGTTGTCAGCGCGAGCAGTAAAATTTACTTAAGGCTTGAAATATATTGAGATAATGCTTGGATATCACTGTCAGTTAGCTTTTTAGCAACATCTTGCATCATGCCATTGAGATCGTTGTTACGATTTGTATCGCGGAATTTATTTAGCTGGATTTTGACATAATCAGCATGTTGACCACCAATTGATGGGAAGCCTGCAAGCTCTGCGCCTTTACCATCTGGTCCATGACATGCCATGCATGAAGTGATACCACGATCCATATCGCCGCCTTTATAAAGGGCTTCGCCTTCAGCAGGTATACTCGCCACATCGGCTACATTTAATGTTTGGCTAGCATAATATGCAGAAACATCCTTAATATCTTGTTCAGATAAGGATATTGACATGCCTATCATGGTAGGATCATTACGACCTTCTTTGCCGCCGCTTTTAGCCGCCGCTTGGAAATCATGTAATTGCTTTTCTAGATAAGATGCGTGCTGTCCGGCCAGTTTAGGCCAAATAGGAGCAATGCTGTTACCGTCAACACCGTGACAGGCTGAACACATAACTGATTTAGTTTTACCCGCTTCCACATTACCTTCAGCGATTGCAGGGGTTGATATAGCGGCAAATACAGACAGCGCAAGAGCTAACTTTTTCATGGCGTTCCAACTTCTTGTTTAATTTATTGTCCTGAGCTTACTAGGGTGACCTGCAAGCGTGGTAAAATCTACAAACTGTGATCCGGGTAATATTTTACACGAAAATGTGGAAAAGTAAGCAAATCTTACATAATTAAGGTATTACCTAAAAATTATTGGAGTAAATCGTGTCAGAAACGCGTATAGATTTTCGAAAAACCAAGTTTTTAATTAGTGCGCCAGACATTGCACACTTAAATGAGTACTTACCTGGTGATGCCGGAGTAGAAATAGCGTTTGCTGGCCGCTCTAATGCAGGTAAGTCAAGCGCCTTGAATGCATTAACGGATCAAAAAGGCTTAGCAAGAACCAGTAAAACCCCCGGTCGTACTCAACTTATTAATGTTTTTGAACTTGAAGAAAACCGTCGTCTAGTTGATTTGCCTGGCTATGGTTTTGCTAAGGTGCCTTTAGCATTAAAAAATAAATGGCAAAAAGCTTTAGGTGAATATTTACAAGAGCGCGCCTGTTTAAGCGGTGTTGTGGTGTTAATGGATATTCGCCATCCGCTTAAAGATCTCGATTTGCAAATGATTGAGTGGGCTGTGCTGAGTGAAATCCCAGTGTTAGCTTTGCTTACTAAGTCTGATAAGCTCGCGCAAAACGTCAAAATGAAGACAGTTAATGCGGTGCGTAAAGAGTTAGCTGAGTATGGGGATTGGGTTAAAGTTGAACCTTTCTCTTCTACTAAAGGGACTGGTAAACCTAAAGTGCTAGGCATTTTAAATGAGTGGTGTAACCCAAGCTGGCTCACTGAAGCGGAGCAAGCATCGCAAGAGCAGGCTGAATAAGAATAACTAATTCTTGCTTCAGTTTAAAAAGGCTATTAAGACTTTGTACTTAGTAGCCTTTTTTGCATTTAAAAGTCGAGTTTCGAATAATGGCAAAAAAAAACCGATAACTAAATAGCTATCGGTTAAAAAAATTAGCTCTTTTGGGGAGAAGCTAAATTCAACAAGACTCAAGTGCCATCTACTCATTGATGACGCTCAATAAGCTCATAATACCTGTTTCTTAAATGTAGTTAAAGTATTTACTCTAAAATTTATTTTGGGCAAAAAAAAGCTCCAGCATATATAGATGCTGGAGCGCCATAATTCGGCTTGTCACTATTTCTAGTGAAATAAAAAGGTCTGAAAGATGGAACATCTTAACCTCTGTACCCTACAGCGAAGATAATACGGTATTAGCCTTTAAATGAAAAACTGTTTTTCGTTAAAATGAACAATATTGTGAGCAGCAACACAATTTATGCTGGGTTTATCAGCGTTTTTTGTGCAAAAGACTAAGTGGTAAACAAGCAGGTAAAAAAAATACCTGTAAATTTTTCATTACAGGTATTTTGTATTCGGCAATGACTATCTGTTTAGCCGCATCCGTTTCATCATCTGTTTAGGTGTATATGTGAGTCGTTAAACCCTAGTGCGCCTCATCCCAATTGTTTCCAAGTCCTGCTTCAGCTAATAGCATCACATCAATGGAGGCCGCTTCGGCCATCAGTTCACAGACCTTGCTCTTCAAGGCTTCTGCTTTATCTGCATCCACTTCGAAAACCAATTCATCGTGCACCTGCATCATCATGGTGATCTCACCTTGAGTGTCGTTCTCAATCCAAGCGGCGATCTTTATCATCGCTTTTTTGATGATATCAGCGGCAGTGCCTTGCATTGGCGCATTAATCGCTGCGCGCTCAGCCGCCTGACGGCGCATGGCGTTTCTGTCTTTAATATCAGGTAAGTACAGTCGTCTGCCGTAAAGGGTTTCGACATAGCCAACATCAGCGGCTAACGCGCGGGTGTCTTCCATGTACTTCAATACGCCAGGATAGCGGGCGAAGTAAGTATCAATGTAGGTTTGAGCTTCTTTACGTGGGATATCTAGCTGCTTGGCCAAGCCAAACGCTGACATGCCATAGATTAAACCGAAGTTAACCGCTTTAGCTCGGCGGCGTTGCTCGGTAGTCACTTCTTCAAAATGCACCCCAAATACTTCTGCTGCGGTGGCTTTATGAATATCTTTATTTTCAGCAAATGCTGTCAATAAGCCTTTATCTTGTGAAAGATGCGCCATGATGCGTAATTCAATTTGCGAGTAATCGGCAGCCAATACTTTACGGCCTTCAGCGGCGATAAAAGCTTGCCTAATGCGGCGACCTTCTTCGGTTCTGATAGGGATATTTTGCAGGTTTGGCTCGCTTGATGATAAACGTCCTGTGGCGGCATTGGCTTGATGATAGCTGGTATGCACGCGCCCGGTAACAGGATTAACCATTAATGGCAATTTGTCGGTATAGGTGCTCTTTAATTTTGACAGACTGCGGTGCTGCAAAATAATTTTAGGAAGCGGGTAATCTAGGGCTAATTCAACCAGTACATCTTCTGCGGTTGACGGGGCACCTTTTGGGGTCTTTTTGATGACCGGATAGCCAAGTTTATCAAAAAATAATGCCTGTAATTGCTTTGGAGAGCCGAGGTTAAACTTCTCACCGGCGATGTCATAAGCCTTAGTTTCAAGATCGTCAATCTTCTGTGCAAGTTCATCACTTTGTTGACTGAGCAGCATGCTGTCAATGAGTACGCCTTGACGTTCGATATTTGATAATACTTGGATTAGCGGTAATTCAAGTTCATTAAATACTGAGCTGAGTGTTGGCTCTTTCTCTATTCTTGGCCATAGGTGCTGATGTAAACGCAGGGTGATGTCGGCATCTTCTGCTGCATAGGGCGCTGCTACATCCAAATTAATTTGGTTGAAGGTTAACTGTTTTGCGCCTTTGCCGGCAATTTCTTCAAAGCTAATATTTTTATGACCAAGATACTTAAGGGCTAATCCGTCCATATCATGACGAGAGGCGACAGAGTTAAACACGTAGGACTCAAGCATGGTATCAAAGCGAACACCTTTAAGGCTGATGCCTGCATTGGCAAAGATACTGATATCGTATTTTAGGTTTTGGCCGACTTTTTCAAGTTGGTCATTTTCTAAAATCGGTCTTAATTGCTCAAGTGCGTACTCCATAGCAAGTTGCTGTGGTGCGTCTAAGTAATCATGGGCTAACGGCAAATAAGCCGCTTTACCTGCTTCTATTGCAAATGAAATACCGACCAGCTTTGCTTCCATGTAGTTTAGGCTGGTGGTTTCGGTGTCGATGGCAATTAATTTAGCTTTTGATAGCTTTTCAATCCAAAGGGTTAACTGCGCTTCGGTTAATATGGTGTCATATTCAACTTCAATGGCCGCAGCGACAGGCGTGATTTCCTCTGTGGTGTTAGACTTGCTTGATGTATTAAAGCCTGATTTATTATCCAATACTTCTGCTAACCAGCGCTTGAATTCCATTTCACCATAAAGCTTAACTAATTCATCGCGGTTTTGTGGTTTGGTGGCTAATTTATCCCAGTCATTATCCCACTCCACATCGGTTTTGATGGTGGCAAGATCGTATGACAGCTGCAGCATGTCTTTATTTTCGGCAATTTTCTTTGGCATGGTTTTAGAGCCGCGGAAAGTCACATCTAACACGCTCTCAGGATTGGCGATAAGTTTATCGACGCCGCCAACCCCCGTTAGCATTGCTAATGCGGTTTTTTCACCAACACCGGGCAGACCTGGAATGTTATCGGCTTTATCGCCCATCATGGCGAGCAAGTCGATGATCAACTCTGGGCCGACACCAAACTTAGCGGTGACTTCTTCTGGGCCCATAATGGTATCGGTCATGGTGTTAATTAAGGTGACATGTTCATCTACAAGTTGCGCCATGTCTTTATCACCAGTGCTGATTAAGGTTGCTCGACCTTCTTGACTAGCTTTGAGCGCGATGGTGCCAATAACGTCATCGGCTTCAACACCTTCAATACTGATTAATGGTAAGCCTAATGCTTTAATAATGGCATGCAATGGGGCAATTTGGGTACGTAAATCATCAGGCATTGGTGGGCGCTGAGCTTTGTATTCGCTATACATATCATTACGGAAAGTTTTGCCTTTAGCGTCGAAAATTACCGCAATATGACTTGGATTATAGCGGCTCATTAAGCTGCGTAGCATGTTGACTACACCATAAACAGCACCCGTAGCTTCACCTTTAGAATTAGTTAAATGAGGTGGGGCATAATAAGCACGGTAAAGGTAAGAGGAACCATCCACAAGGACGAGTGGGTTATTGGGGATTGTTGGCATAGTTTGGCTTCATATTCAGTATTCTGAGATGGCTCTAGAATGCCACATACAGGGCTTTTCGGCCACGGCAAATTTTATCCCAGGCTGTGGATAAGTCTGTGAGTGAATTAATTAATCATTTAGGTGTGTTTTAACTACGACAGGAAGTAAAACGGTTAAGCCTTTGATTTGTTGTAGTAAATATAATATTTGTGAGTTGAATTATAGTTTTAAAATATATTCCCAATTTGTGGACTTTTTAATATTCTTCCTTGAATTAACTGAATTCTTAGTTCAGTTTTAAACCATGAGGAGATTTGAGGAAATCTAAGTTAGCATGTTTTTTGAACAGATCAATAGATTTGTTGAAAAAAGGTTAAATTAATACAATGGCAAGGGATCAGTAATGAAAAATATTGCGGTTTTACTCAGTGGAAATGGGGTGTTCGACGGCGCAGAAATTCAAGAGTCGGTTTTAACCTTATTAGCTTTATCTCAGGCAGGGGCGAGCTATCATTGTTTTGCGCCAAATATTAATCAATTGCATGTAGTCAATCATTTAACCGGTGAAGTTGATGTGGATGCGCAGCGAAATGTATTAGAGGAGTCGGCGCGCATTGCCCGTGGTGAAATCAGTGATATTAATGCGCTAAATATTGATCAATTTGATGGCTTAATTGTCCCGGGTGGTTTTGGCGCTGCTAAAAACTTGTGTGATTTTGCCGTTGCAGGTAGTGATTGCGTGCTGCAGCCACAGGTGGAAAGTTTTATTCAAGAGTTTGTGCTCGCCAACAAACCAATGGGCTTTATGTGTATCGCACCCATTATGTTGCCGCGAATTTTTAATAACGCCCCCCAAGGCACCATTGGTAATGACAGTGGTACCGCACAGGCGTTTAATGAAATGGGTGGTGAGCATTTAGAGAGTACTTGCGCTGATATCGTTATTGATAAGCAAAATCGGCTGGTAACCACCCCAGCCTATATGTTGGCGACGTCCATAGCTGAGGCTAATGTGGGTATTAAAAAGCTGGTCACAGAAGTGCTGGGGATGTGTTAGTGGTTATTTAGCGGCTGATTTACGGCTATCAAAAGCGCCTTGAGCCAAACCAATCAATAATCCGCCGATATGAGCACCATTGGCGATGGGCATACCGAGTAAATCGGTAAAGCCCAGTACCAGCCAAACAAGCATAAAGCCCATGTAACTGTTGGGAATGCCAATACCTGATTGGGGTTGGCGTTGCCCCATTATCCAGGTGTAGCCAACAACGGCGTATACCACGCCTGATAAGCCGCCAAAGTTAGGCCCTGTCATCATGTATTGCACAATACTGGGTAAACTACCTGCAACGACAAGTAATATGATCAGTGGCTTGCTACCGAGTTTGGTTTCAATCTTGCCACCTAGATACCACCACCATAATAAGTTAAAGGCGATATGCATTAATGAAAAATGCATCAAGCTGGGGGTAAACACTCGCCATATTTGGCTAATGTCACTTTGGGGCACAGCGCCAAAAAAGGATAACTGGCTAAAAATGCCATTGGCAAAGCCAAGGTTCATGCCGGCGTATACCAGCACACAAACAAAGAAGGTAATCAGGGTTAGTGGCCCTGCGCCAGTAATAAACTGCTGGATAAGCCCTAAACTGGAGGAGCCATAATCTAATTTGGTTTGGGTGGTGCCATTATCCCAAGAGGCTTGTAAATACTTCTTCTGGTATGGGTTTTGTCTAAACTGTTCAAACTCGTATTTGGCTTGTTGTGCCTGAGATGGTTGCTCAACGACCAAAGATACCCCGGTTTCAATCACAACGGGATGGCATTCAATATCAAGACCTTTTAAATAGTCTATGAATGCCTGTGCTGCGCGAGCGTTAGGTAATTGGCCGATTTCTATCATACGTGAGCTAAACTCCAAGCTGTGTATCCACCATCAAGACTATAAACATCATCGAAACCTTGTTCAATAAGGTAACCCGCAGCGCCTTGACTGCTCACGCCGTGATAGCACACCACGACTAATGGCTTATCCATATCGGCATCGGCCATAAAGTGGGCGATGTTTTCATTGGTAAGATGCACTGAATTTTTAATGTTACCTGCGGCAAAGCTGGCGGCATCGCGTATATCGACGATTTGCACATCACTGGCATCTTCTTGCATGTGAATGAGTTCGTTAATCGATAAATGCTTAAACGCTGACATGGTTAATCCTTTAAAAAATGACGATAGTAAAAACGACAATAGAGCCTTTAGTATGTGACAAGGGATTGTACGTATACAACCCCTTTTTAGATGAGAATAAATCCGCTATATGGCGATTAATCCCAATTCAATATCACTTTGCCTGATTGACCAGAGCGCATTGCATCAAAGCCTTGTTGGAAGTCATCAACACTGAAATGATGGGTGATAATTGGCGACAAATCTAACCCTGATTGAATCAAACTGGCCATTTTATACCAAGTTTCAAACATTTCGCGTCCATAAATGCCTTTTAAGATTAAGCCTTTAAAGATGACTTTACTCCAATCAATGGCCATTTCACCGCCAGGAATACCTAGCATGGCAATTTTGCCGCCGTGATTCATGGTATCGAGCATTGAATGAAATGCCGATGGTACGCCTGACATTTCCAAGCCAACATCAAAACCTTCAGTCATGCCTAACTCAATCATTACATCTTTTAAGTCTTCTTTCGCAACGTTTACTGCGCGAGTCGCGCCCATTTTACGAGCAAGATCAAGGCGGTACTCATTAACATCAGTGATAACCACATGGCGGGCGCCAACGTGCTTACATACTGCCGCTGCCATAATCCCGATAGGGCCTGCACCGGTAATTAGCACATCTTCACCGACCACATCAAACGATAATGCGGTGTGTACTGCATTACCAAATGGATCAAAGATAGATGCGAGGTCATCTGAAATATCGTTAGGGATTTTAAAGGCATTAAATGCAGGGATCACTAAGTACTCAGCAAAGGCACCTTCACGGTTTACCCCGACACCTGAAGTGTTACGGCATAAATGCGTGCGACCACCGCGACAGTTGCGGCAATGGCCACAGGTAATATGGCCTTCACCAGAAACGCGATCGCCGACAGTAAAGCCGCGAACTTCTTGACCCATATCGACCACTTCACCGACATATTCGTGTCCAACAACCATAGGCACAGGAATGGTATTTTGTGACCATTCGTCCCAGTTGTAGATATGTACATCGGTACCACAAATGGCAGTTTTACGAATTTTAATTAATAGATCGTTATGGCCCATTGTTGGCTTAGGCGCATCAACCATCCAAATGCCTTGTTCAGGCTTTAATTTACTTAGTGCTTTCATGTGTAGTGAGTCCTAAATAATGCCCATTTCTTTACCAATACGGGTAAAGGCTTCGATTGCTTTATCAATTTGCGCTTTAGTGTGCGCCGCTGACATTTGGGTGCGAATGCGGGCTTGGCCTTTTGGCACCACCGGGAATGAGAAACCAACCACGTAGATGTTTTCAGCGAGTAGGCGGTTTGAAAAATCACCTGCCAATTTAGCATCACCAATCATTACCGGGATAATGGCGTGATCAGCACCTGCTAAAGTAAAGCCTGCTGCTGTCATTTTTTCACGGAAGTAACGGCTGTTTTCCCATACGGCTTCACGTAAATCGTGACCCGTTTTTAGCATTTCTAACACATGGATTGATGCACTCACGATTGAAGGCGCTAAAGAGTTTGAAAATAAGTAAGGGCGAGAGCGCTGACGTAACCAGTCAACCACTTCTTTTTTAGCAGAAGTGAAACCACCTGAAGCGCCGCCTAAGGCTTTACCTAAAGTACCGGTAATAATATCGACGCGATCCATTACTTGGCAAAACTCGTGGGTGCCACGGCCATTTTCACCAACAAAACCCACAGCGTGAGAGTCATCAACCATGACGAGTGCATCGTATTTATCGGCTAAATCACACACACCTTGTAAGTTGGCAATCACACCATCCATTGAGAACACGCCATCAGTGGCGATAAGAATGTTTCGTGCGCCCGCAGCTTGCGCGGCAATCAGCTGGGTTTCAAGATCGGCCATATCGTTGTTGGCATAACGGAAACGCTTAGCTTTACATAAACGCACACCATCAATAATAGAGGCATGGTTTAGCGCATCAGAGACGATAGCGTCGTTCGCATCTAGCAGAGTTTCAAATAAACCCGCATTGGCATCAAAACATGAAGAGTAAAGAATGGTATCTTCCATTCCTAAAAATTCACTTAAGCTATTTTCTAATTGCTTATGAATATCTTGGGTGCCACAAATAAAACGAACCGATGCCATACCAAAGCCGTGGCTTGATAAACCATTCTTAGCAGCATTAATTAATTCAGGGTGATTTGCCAAGCCTAAGTAGTTATTAGCACAGAAGTTAATCACTTCTTCGCTATTTACATTGATAGAGGTTTGCTGGGCAGACGCAATGACACGTTCACTCTTGTATAAGCCTTCAGCTTTAACATCGACAAGTTGTTGATTTATGCGGTCGTAAAATGAGGTAGAGGCCACCTGATTTCTCCTAATAATGGTTATTATGTTAATCGCAACCTTTGGCTGTTTAAGTAAAACATGCGCTGATTTCTGATCGGGAGTTGTCGGCATTCTACCCTTAATTTTTATAAGGCCACAGCGTTTTTTTTAAGCGCAGTGGTTACATAAAATTGATTAGGGCTTGGGGTGATTTCGGATAAATAAAACTAATCAACTTTCATTAACTGGGGAAGTATTAATAAGTGGCAGTAAAACGGTATTTTATGATTAAAATACTGCCAATCCCTTTTGCCAACGCTATTATTATAGTTGCCAGCAATGGGATTGTAAGGGCGGTTTAATTTACCTGAATTAAAGCTCTGGGCAGGCGTCTTGAGAGACTAACTCGCGGTAGTGCTGCTCAAGTCGTGCAAAGGTAGGTTGAGAAATTGGCGTTGAATACGCTTTAAACAGCATAACCACCCGTAATAAACCTTTGTAAATTGCAGGTTTGGTGATTTTTGATGCACCCGATTGGGTCAGTTGATAGCTAATCCAATAGCTAACGATCATCTTCATGGTATCTGCAAGTTCGACGATGTTATCGTCTTCAACGTTTAAAAAACCATCTTGTTTAAGTTGTTTAAGGACGTTACTTGAGCGTGCTAATACGCTTTTTTGTGCCAGAGTATAGCGCTGCTTTAAGGCTTCATCTCGACTTAAAATATCGGCTAGGTTGGCGTACATAAATCGGTATTGCCACATGGTATAAAACATCGCATCGAAATATCCCAATAATAATTCAACGTCAATTGATACGTCTTCATAAGGCTTTGAACCATTTTCAAGATTAGATTCATACATGGTGAAGATAGAATTGATAATGTCTTCTTTATTGCGGAAATGGTAATACAGGTTTCCAGGACTGATATTTAAATGAGCCGCAATGTGATTGGTGGTGATATTACGTTCACCATGTTCGTTAAAAAGTTCAAGGCTGGCAAAAACTATCTTATCGCGGGTTTTCATATCAGTTCCAATTATAAGAGGCTCATGAAGAAATCATTTCTTAACTAGGTACGACTAAGCTCATATCCCTATGAATTTAGATTATGTTAACATTGTGGATATCTGACAAGCAAAATTGATCAAGTAGTTTTCATGACTCGTGGCGTATATTCTGTTTTACTCTTGCTGTTATCCCCTCTCATCGTGGCATATTTGGCTTTTCGTGCGTTTAAAAGCCCTGATTATCGCGGCCGCTGGGGCGAGCGTTTTGGATTAATGCGCTTAAAGCAAACTGATGTACTTATTCATAGTGTGTCGATGGGGGAAACCTTAGCAGCAATACCGTTAATAAAACGCTTAATGAAACAGTACCCACAACTGTCATTTACGGTTACCACCACAAGCCCTACGGGATCTGCTGAGGTTAAAAAGGCTTTTGGCGATAGTGTGCAGCATTGTTACCTTCCGTTTGATATTAACCTTTGTATTAGTCGCTTTATTAAGCAGGTTAATCCGCAACTTTGCGTGATTATGGAAACTGAATTGTGGCCAAACCTGCTTCATTTTGCCAAGAAGAATAATACTCGCTTGGTGTTAGCTAATGCGCGCTTATCGCAAAAATCTGCCGATAAATACCATAAGCAAATGGGGCTAAGTTTACCCATGTTAACGGCGCTTGATGCGATTGCGGTGCAAACCGAGGCTGAATCTGCCCGCTTTGCGGCGTTAGGGGCCAACACTCAGTCATTGCATGTTTGCGGCAGTTTAAAGTTTGACATACAGATTGATGACAGCAAATACCAACAAGCTAAAACCTTAAGAGCTGATTGGCAGCGAAGCCAAGCCCCTGTATGGGCTGCTGGCAGTGTTCATCCTGGTGAGTTTGATATGATGTTGCAAGCCCATAAAAAAGTGTTGGAGCAATATCCTGATGCGCTGCTGATTATGGCGCCAAGACACCCTGAACAATTTAATGTTGCCGCTGTGACGACCACTCAACAAGGGTTAAATTTAGCAAGGCGCAGTATGAATGAGGCGGTCGATCAGCACACCCAAGTGCTGCTGGGCGATACCATGGGTGAACTGTTGATGTTGTATGGGGCTGCAGATGTTGCCTTTATTGGCGGCACACTGATTGAAAGTGGCGGGCATAACCCTTTAGAGCCTGCAGCAATGGGCTTGCCAGTAAGTGTTGGCCCGCACCATTGGAATTTTGCTGAAATCACCCATTTACTTGAGCAAGCTGGTGGCTTAACTGTGGTGAATAATGCCGATGAGCTGGCTGACATGCTATTAAAGCTATTTGCTAACGTCGAATTGCACAATAGCGCCGCCAAAGCGAGCTTAGCGGTGGTGTCTCAAAATCGCGGCGCATTGCAAAAGCAGTTTGAAATAGTTGAGCAGCAATTGCGCTTTACTCAGTTAATCAGCTAATCGCTAAATTCAGTTAATTAATGGCTTGTTGGTAACCGTAAAGTAACTGCTGCCAATTTGATTCATTGAAATTTAATGTTGGCAGTTTCGCTTGTTCTTTATTAAACGAGCGCAGTAATCGGCTCAAATTAGCTTGCTGCCATTGCTTCGCGGGTGTTTTTATTACCCCACGGTCAAAATCGATGAGATAAAATTGCGCTTCGGCCAGTAAGATATTTTTCGCGTTAAGGTCGGCATGATATACGCCACGATTATGAAATCTGGCAATGAGGCTGCCCAGTTGCTGCCATTGATTATCGCTCATGGCTGCTGTGGATAAATAGGCCACCAAATCCTTGGCGCCATCAATCAGCTCAATAATCAAATCTGCACGGTACCAAATCCCAAAGCGTTCAACATTGGCGGCAATGGGTCTAGGTACTGGAAAGCCTTCATCAAATAGCTTCTCTAATAACGCCAGTTCAGCAATGGCTCGAGTGCGAGACATACCAGTAAAAACATAAGCATCATCACTTAACTTTGCCATAAAGCCACCACGCCAATAATGGCGTAATACCCAGCGCTGGTGGTTATTTTCCACAAACCAGGTGGTATAGCGACCTTTTGACTGGCCTATAATGGCATTTTGTTGCTGCCAATAGTCAGCTTGGAATTGTGCGGGAGTTAATTGCTGCGCGAGTGGCTCGCACCAAGCAATGATCCCAGTATCTGTTGATTCAAGTTGCATAGGCCAATGAGTAAAAGCGTCGATTTGTCGGTGGCTAAAAACAATATTCTACATTAAGATCGAATACTTGTACTTAATTCCCTTTAAATCGTTAGTGGTAACCCATGAAAGCAGACTTTTCATCGATACAATCCTTATGTTTACTTCGTTTATCCGCGATTGGAGATGTGTGTCATGCGGTAGCCATGGTGCAAGCGATTCAGCGTCAATATCCTGATTTAGCCATTACTTGGGTGATTGGTAAAGTTGAATATCAATTGGTTAAACATATGCCCGGTATTCAGTTTGTGATCTTTGATAAATCCCAAGGTTGGCGCAGTTATGGCCAATTGAGAAAAGCCCTCGCTGGTCAACGCTTTGATGTTTTACTACACATGCAAGTGGCGCTGAGAGCGACCATCGCATCATTGATGATTTCAGCAAAAGTTAGAGTGGGCTTTGATAAAGCCAGAGCCAAAGAGGGTCAGTGGTTGGTGACTAATCATAGGGTGGAGCCATTGGCAACGCCCCATGTGTTAGAAGGGTTTATGGGCTTTGCCAAAGCCATTGGCGTTACAGATTTAACCCCAAGCTGGAATATTCCGGTACCTGAAACCGATACCGAGTTCGCCAAACAAGTCATCACAGATGATGAAAAAGTATTAGTGATTTGCCCCGCAGCCAGTAAAGCTGAGCGTAATTGGCTGCCAGAGCGTTACGCTGCAGTGGCAGATCATGCGGTCGAAAAAGGTTATCGAGTGATACTTTGTGGCGGCCCAAGCCAGCTTGAGGTCGATTTAGCGGCTAATATCATTAAAAGCAGTCACTGCCATATTGACAATATGATTGGAAAAACCAGCCTAACGCAATTATTGGCATTATTGAAAAGAGCCAGTCTGGTTATTGCGCCAGATACCGGCCCCGCCCATATGGCGGTGACTCAAGGTACGCCAGTGATTGGTTTATACGCCCATTCAAATCCAGGCCGAACAGGGCCTTATTTATCGCTGCAATATGTGGCGAGTGCTTATGAAGAGGCAATGGCATCTTCGTATAACAACAAAATAAAGTGGGGAACTCGCGCTAAAGGTGAACACCTGATGGTTTTAATTTGCGTTGAAGCCGTCATTGAGAAGTTTGAGCTGGTAATTGCGAAGTTAAATGCCTAAAATCAATTAGAGTTTATTTTTATTTTTTCAAAAAACAATACATTTTTACCTTCGATAAACCATAAAGGAGCTCGAGATGAGCAGTAAACCTATTATGAGACGTGTGAAATTATATTATTTTAATAGCTTTAAAAATTTTGGAGATTTGTTGAGTGCTAGTCTTTTTGAGAAAATAGCTGGTCTTGATGTAACAGGCTGTGATGCCAAAGGGCGTGATGTTGTTTGAGTAGGGAGCTATTACAAAGGTTTTTAGCTTGGGCCCCTATAAGTTTGTTACATCGTCCGTTTAATTCATCAGCCGTTGTTTGGGGGGGCTGGATTTATGAACCCACCCAAAACGAATAAGTCTTTATTTAGGTGCTTAGATGTATTTGCGGTAAGGGGCCTGAAAACATTGAGTGTTTTGCAGCAACTAGAACAGGTCAATATTTCAAATAAAGTCGCGATCGGCGACCCTGGTTTATTAACTTCTTGTATTTTGATACTAGCCATGTTCCTAAAAAATATGCACTTGGTATTGTTGCTCATCTCAAGGATAAAGAGCATCCATTACTTAAAAATGTTGACGTTGAAAATGCAACAGTAATTGATATCTCTCAAGAGCTATTAGCCTTTATGTTACAACTTGCCGAGTGTGAAAATATCATCGCAAGTGCAATGCATGCGCTTATAGCCGCGGATTCGTTAGGAATACCTAACGTCAGAATGACAACAAAAGAGACCGGAGTTGGTGATTATAAGTTTGATGACTACTACTCAGCATTTAATTTAAGTGAGCATGAAATAATAAATTTAAATCATCGTAGCTTTTTGAATGGTGATCTTAAAACAATTAAAGAAAACTATAACGTTAGCCCTGAAAAACTTAAATAAATTCAAAGAGCTTTAATTGAAAGCTTTCCAATTAAAAATGAAGAGTATTTTTAATTTAAGAATAAGTTCGAGAGTAGTCAGAATTTACAAAGCTAATAAAATAATGATGCCTTATTGCACATTGAGATGAATTAATATGAAAAAAAAACATTATCTCTTTTATATATCACAAAATTACTCTTATGCGATATTGCGACCGCTTCAAGATGTGATCCTCGCTCAGGGGGGGGAGATTTTTTGGTTTCTAGAGGGTAATGAAGTTGATTCTAAATTTCTGCGAGATGATGAAGAATGCTTACCAAGTATAGATGCTATTAGATCGTGGAAACCTGATGCAGTATTTGCCCCCTCAAATCTGATACCCAACTTTATTCCAGGATTAAAAGTGGCTGTTTTCCATGGTTTTGCTGCTGGCAAGCTTAATCGGCGTGGGCGATTGGATCATTTTGAAATTCGTGGCTGTTTTGATCTTTATTGTACACAAGGCCCGAATACATCGGCCCCATTTGAGGCCCTTGCGGCGAAGCATGGCTATTTTTCTGTCAAAGAGACAGGGTGGCCTATGCTTGACCCATTATTTAGACCAATAGAAAATAATCCCTATGTGGATGACAGCGATCCTCGTAAAACCTTACTGATGTGCTCAACCTTTTCTCGTAACTTAAGCTGTGCACCACATTTATACTCTTTAATGAAGAGGTTAGCAGACAAGGGTAAATGGCGGATCTTGGTGCAATTTCATCCAAAGATGCCGGTTGAAATTGTTAACAATTACAAGGCTATCAACAGTAAAAACCTAACATTTATTGAAACTGATAATGTGATCCCTTTGTTGCAGTCTGCAGATGTAATGCTTTGTGATACTTCATCTATTCTAGAGATATTTTTATTGTTGCGCAGGCCCGTAGTTACATTCCGTAACCAAACTAATGCTGCACACTTACTCAATGTTGATACCGAAGATGAGGTAGAGTCTGCTATTGAGTTGGCTCTGAGCTATCCTCCTTCGTTAATGGCAGAGATAGAGCGTTATTGCCAGCAATTGCATCCTTATCAGGATGGTAAATCTAGTGAGAGAGTGTTGGCTGCAACCAATACTTTAATTGACTCTAAAGAGCCGCGACCTAATAAACCTCTCAATTTATTGCGTATGTTTAAATTGCGCAAAAAGTTGGGTTATTGGAAGTGTTAGTTTAACTTAATTTATTATATTGGAGCATAAATTGAAAAAGCATACGTTGTCCGTCATGTTAATTACCAAAAATGAGGCTGATCGTGTTGAGCGTTGTTTAGCCTCTGTGGCCAAGATTGCCGATGAAATTATTGTACTTGATAGCGGCTCCACAGACGATACGTTAGCTATTTGTGCCAAATATACTGACAGAATTACCGTTACCGATTGGCCAGGATTTGGTAAGCAAAAGCAGAGAGCGCTAGAACAAACGAGTTGTGATTGGGTGCTGTCCATTGATGCAGATGAAGCGCTAGATGAGACGATGCAGAATGCTCTTATTGCACTGTTGTCGCAGGACGAGATTAAAGAATCGGCTTTTTGTTTACCATGGGGCGTGACCCTCTATGGTAAAACCCTAAAGTATGGGCGCAGTGCTCGGGCAGTTTTACGCTTATTTAAACGTGATGGCGCACGCTATACCCTCGATGAAGTCCATGAGACTGTAATCCCAGCGGCTGACAATATCGGTAAGCTAAAAGGGCTGCTATTACATTATACCCATCGTGATTACGGTCATGGGCTGAATAAAGCCGCGCAATATGCTTGGCTTGGTTCGAAGAAATATTTTCGTAAAGGAAAAAAATCCCATGGACTAACCTTAGCCTTACTAAGGGGGATGTGGACATTTTTTCATATTTACTTTTTACGGCGTGGTTTTCTCGATGGTAGTGTTGGTTTTATTATTGCTATGACCTATGCGCAGGTGAGCTTTAACAAATACGTAGGTTTATGGTTGCTAGAAAACAATCGTTAATATTAATTAAGTCTATGCTAGCTCCTAAAGCGCAATCTGCATCTTTAAGCGTGTTTGCTTTTAATAAATAGTTTCAATCATATTAGCCCGTTGTTGACACTTAATGGTTTATGATGCTATGCATTAACCTCAAAACGGGAACGGTTTATCTGGTTATGACTTAATTAAAGATTTATGGTGTTTACGTGACGGCCCCCTCTCTGAATGGTCAAGTGGCCCACTAAGTTACTGTCTGCGTATGCTAGTGGGTTATCAACATAATAACGAACCCTGGTCAGTGCTGGTAAGTGGCTTATTTAGTTAAGTTTATGCTCGGAAAGTAGGTTCGCTATGCCCGTTGTATCAGCGAGGTCAATGGCGATAAAGTTGACCGTCGTCTAACGCTTTATTATTGGGAAAACTGTTAAAATGGCTAATAAAATCAATCTGCATAAAAGGCTGAATTAAGAAGTATTATGAAGTTTAAAGTATTTGTCATTAATCTCGATAAAAGCACTGAAAGAATGGCTTTTATGCAACAACAGCTTGAGCAACTCAATATTGAGTTTGAGCGAGTCCCTGCGGTATATGGTAAAGCACTGACTCAAACTGAAATAGCTGCTGTATTTGATGAGCCAAGTAATTTAGCAAAATATGACAAAGTGCTGAATGTAGGGGAAATTGGCTGCTATTTGAGCCATGTAAATTGCTGGAATATGATACTTGAGCAGCAATTGGATTTCGCGCTTATTTTAGAAGATGACTCAATTTTAAACCCTGATTTATTATCATTAATTAAGAGTATTAGTCACTTATCTGCACAATGGGACTACATTAAATTATGTCACGGCAGTAAACAAAAAGCGGTTATTGATACCCTTGAGCTTGATGATGGTTTTTCATTATCGACCTGCTTAAAACTGCCTTCTTCTACCCGTGGTCAATTTGTGTCGATAGCTGGGGCTAACAAGTTGCTCGCAACGGCAATGCCTATTGCAAGGCCTGTGGATATTGATATTCAGTATTGGTTTCAAAAGGACTTAAGATGCTTTGTTGTTCGACCTTTTCCTGTGCAAGAGGCTGACTTTGAAAGTGAAATATGTATTTTGGGTAACCGAAAAATCACCAAAAAAAATCCATTGAAACGAATTTGGCAAAAAGCATGCTTCGAGCTGAATGTAAGGAAAAGTAGGCATTTGCTACCAAACATTGACGATTTGATCGAGCAGCACTGGATGGATTAGTTCTGGGTCGATTAGAGTTGAATAGATCGCTTTTTACTAAACCCCCCGTAACTTTTTGCTTTATGCCTTGTGTGATAATTGTTCAATCACTTCTACCCATGACTTCCCCCATTGCTCGACTGAGCAAATCTGTTCAATTGAATTATAGCCATGGATTGCAAAGGTTTTACTCTGCTCCATATTTGTAATTGCTTGGCTTATTGTAGATTCAAACTCTTGTGCATTTGGCATAACCATATGGCCGTTATAGCCGTTTAAGATAATATTCGTTAGTCCACCGACATTGCTACTTATGACTAAGCAACCTGCTGCCATAGCCTCTAGCATTGCTAATGAAGTGCCTTCAGACCCTAAGGTTGGAATGAGTGCAATATGGTGTTGCTGGTGGATTAAAAAACTATCTTGTGCTTGGTATTGAGTAATCGTTACTCTGTTGTGTGTGGCAAACATGTGTTCAAGTTTAGGCTGCAGTGATCCTTCTCCTGCAAAAGTGACTTCGATGTTGCTAAATTGTTGCAGCAATCTTTGGATGACTGGTGCAATCATATCTATGCCACGATAATCGACAAATCGCCTCGCGATGATTATTTTGATAATTTGTGGTGGAAGCTGCCATTTATCAATAATTTGTTTGGTTGTCAGTTTTTCATTAAAGAAGTTATAAATGACTCTAATGTACTTGTTCTCTGTATCTAACCAAGTTCGATACCAATTTACAAAATTATGATCGACACATACTAGCGCATCACTTTTTCGGGCGTATTGTAGGTATTTATAGTGATTAAGCAAAGAAGATATAAATTGGAATGCTGAAGTATTAGTGCGTCTTGGCTTGTCCCATGACACGCCATGTTGAATGCCTACTGTGGATAGGTTCGTCATTCTTACAGCGTATGAATCAGTGGCGAAAATAACGATATCATTCGTAGTAGCATGTTGTTTAACCCATTTTGCGAGGGCATACTTTTTACTGTTACCACGATAGAAACCGGTATCAATGCCATTAACACTGTAACCATCGCCGTTAATTTTAAATGTTTTTTTGGACGGTTGAACAATTTGAGTCAGCCAACCTTGTGCTTTAAAAATGCGAATTAGATTTAAAATATAGTTTTCAATGCCACCAATAGTGTGAATATCTCCGTCTTGGGTAAACATTGAGCGGTAAATGATAAAAATATTTTTCATTATATGAGGCCGTAATATTGCAGAATATGGGCTTGAATATGGTGACAAGCCTTCCCGTCACCATAAGGATTAGCGGCTTGAGGTGAGTATTGTGGATTTTCTAATAATTGGGTTACAGAGGCGATAATTTTATCTGAGTCGGTTCCAACTAACATGACAGTCCCCGCTTGCAAAGCTTCGGTTCGTTCAGTTTTGTCTCTTAATACCAATACTGGTTTGTTTAACGCGGGGGCTTCTTCTTGAATGCCACCAGAATCGGTTAAAATAATATCAGCACGATCCATTAAATAGACAAAGGATTGATAATCCTGCGGTTCGATTAAATGGAAATTATGTATTTTTTCTAGATACTTTTTAACAGGTTCTCGCACATGCGGGTTCAAATGAACAGGGTAAACAAGCGCCACATGAGGGTTTTCTAGCGCAATTTGCTTTAGTGCTCGACAAATATTTTCAAAACCAACGCCAAAGTTCTCTCTTCTGTGGCCAGTAATTAATATGACTTTTTTATGGTCAATTTTAACCAGTAATTTTTTTAAAAATAGCGATGGCGTGTTGTGTTCCCGGTTGTAGGCCACTGTCTGCAACAAGGCATCAATAACAGTGTTGCCAGTGATGTGAATATTGTCTTTGGAGTAACCTTCAGCAAGTAAATTATCTGCGGCCAATGGGGTTGGGGTAAAGTGATGCTTGGTTAATGTCGCCGTCAGCTTTCTATTGGCTTCTTCTGGCCAAGGCGAGGTTAAATCACCGGTTCTTAAGCCTGCTTCAACATGACCGATGTCTACCTTTTTGTAAAAGGCCGCCAAAGCTGCAGCAAATGATGTTGTGGTATCACCATGAACTAATACAAGTTGTGGCTGAAAATCATCAATGACTCTGCTTGTTCCTTCAATAATCGCTGCTGTTAACCATTCTAATGTTTGCTGTTGTCTCATTAGGTTTAAATCATAGTCTGGGGTTACATCAAATAAATCGAGGACCTGATCTAGCATTTCTCTATGTTGTGCAGTGACACAGACGCGCACCTCAAAAAGAGGATTAGCTGCGAGTGTTTGTGCTAATGGACACATTTTTATGGCTTCAGGACGAGTGCCGAAGATAAGTAGTATTTTAAATGTCGAATTATTCAAAGTATTGTCGCGAGTGCAATTAGGCTAACAAGATGACTTATTTTAGCACACTTTAGCTTGGGGCGAATAAGGTTTTAGTGGGAAATATGCCAAAACACGACCTGTATCAAATCAAACTTTGATGCGAGTATTTGATACTGATAAACTAGCTGGCAATACTTTACACAGTGAATATTCAAATGCATAGACGCGCAATTTACCCAGGTACTTTTGATCCCGTTACTAATGGCCATGCTGATTTAATTGAGCGTGCGGCAAAATTATTTGGTCACGTCATTATCGGCATTGCCTCAAATCCGTCAAAACAGCCGATGTTTACCCTTGAAGAGCGTGTAGAGCAAGTTAATTTAGTGACCGCCCATTTAGACAATGTGGAAGTGGTTGGCTTTACTGGCTTATTAGTTGATTTTGCTAAAGAGCAACAGGCGAGTGTATTAGTGCGTGGCCTGCGAGCTGTGTCAGATTTTGAATATGAATTTCAATTAGCCAATATGAATCGTCGTTTAAGTCCAGATTTAGAAAGTGTCTTTTTGACCCCAGCGGAAGAAAACTCATTTATCTCCTCTACCTTGGTAAAAGAAGTTGCCCTGCATGGCGGTGACGTTAGTCAATTTGTCCATCAGGATGTCGCCGCTTCTTTGCTGCAAAAAATTGCTTCAATTAAATTACAGCAGACGAAGTAATCGCCTGCTAATGCCGTTATTCATCACATCAAAACATAAGCCTAAAATGAAATCATCGCAGTCGCTATTTAAACACCGTTCATTCACAATGCGCTTTTTAGGGCTTGGCTTTGGCAGTTTATGCTTAAGTTCGGCACTTTCGGCTGCGCCTTGGGTTGATACCTCAGATATTTACCTACGGGCAGATATTCAGGCGCTGGCAGATGCTGGTGTGATCACGGTACCTATCAATACATTTCCACTGATGTGGTCGGGTATTGGAAAGGATTTATCTTCAGCAGAACCTTCATTAATGAAGCCCGCATTAGTCGAT
This sequence comes from Shewanella sp. 10N.286.52.B9, assembly GCF_002873635.1. NCBI lineage: Bacteria > Pseudomonadati > Pseudomonadota > Gammaproteobacteria > Alteromonadales > Shewanellaceae > Shewanella > Shewanella sp. 10N.286.52.B9. Next base: position 33,133 of record NZ_MCTY01000001.1, on the reverse strand, counting down.
GCGTTTGCTCGAGTGAACTTTTATTATCAAAATGCTGTTGGCAATAAAGGGAACACCAGTATTACAGCAACTGCTGCGACCGATGAAGCAAGGTTTCAACACTTTGGCTCTGATTATCGTGAAAAAGCTGAACTCAAAGCCTCTTATGAATATATGGGCGAGCGCTTCGCTTATAAAGTGTCTGCTTCAGCTAACTACGATCCCCAAGATGATAAAGAATTTCGCTTAGACGACTCTTATATGGCGGTAGTATTGGGTAACTGGATTGTCACTGCAGGCAGCTTTGAGCAGTGGTGGGGGCCTGGTTTTGATTCGGGATTACACAAATCCAATAATGCCCGACCTATGCCATCACTGATGGTGAGTCGCAACAATGCTGAGGCGTTTGAAACCCCATGGCTTTCGTGGCTGGGCGCGTGGAACCTCACTGGTGGAGTAAGCATGATGGATGAAGATCGTTATGCCCCCAATGCGTTATTGTGGAATGTGCGCGGCTCAATAAAGCCATTAAGGCAATTAGAAATCGGCCTTTCTTGGACGGCGCAGTTTTGTGGTGAAGGTCAAGAGTGCGATTGGGACTCCGCCTGGAAGTCGATTACTGGCCAGCGTGATTGTCGCAATGATACGGGTAGTGGTTGCTCAAATTACGGCAATCAAATGGCGGGCTTTGATGTACGCTATTCAGATACTTTTTGGGATGTGCCTGTGGGACTTTTTCTTGAGCGCACCTGCGAAGACTCAAAAGGTGAACCGTGGCAAATAGTCGACTGCGCTAAAATGTATGGTGTAGACACCCGCTTTAGTTTTGCCTCGCAGCAATATAAGCTATTTTTTGAATATACAGATACTATGGTGTTTTGCGGTGAAGACCCGAATGCCTTTAATTGCTTCTATGAGCACAGCACCTATAAAAGTGGATCTCGAAATTATGGTCGCGCTATTGGCAGCACCTACGACAGTGATGCTCAGGTGTATGCACTGGGGTTAATTGGCCAGTTTTCAAATAGCCATGCATTTACCACTATTTTACGTTATGCCCAATTAAATAAAGATGGCGAAAGTCCAAGTCATGGCTGGGCGCCGCAGCCACCGAAAGAAGATTTACTCATGCTAGAGCTGTCTTATCGTATGCCATTATTAAGCGGCATGATGACCTTTGGTGGTAGCGTATCGCAATCAGAGTTTGAAGTGGAAGACAGTGAAGTAGATGGCACTTTATATACTCGTTACCAGTATAAATTTTAATTAAGTTATTAAATTTATTGTTATAATTTTTTCAATAAAAAGCCTCAATAGCTATGCTATCGAGGCTTTTTGATTTATTGCCGCTAAATACTTTCAACCTGGAGTAAGGCTTGTTCTGCCCTATTTTACCCTCAACAATCTTATGTCTGACATAGCCCACAAAATACCGTGGTGCGTTGACCTAAACGTATTTCACTTAATAGATTGCCGCATTCAGTGCAGTTTTCGCCGCCACGGCCATAAACATGTAACTTTTGGGCGAAGTAACCGGGTTTACCATCGGCATTGGTAAAATCTTTTAAGGTGGTGCCGCCTTGTTTAATGGCTTGGGCTAAAATCTGTTTCACTTCAGCAACCAGAATTGTTAAGCGTTCAATATCAATTGAGCCAGCAGCTGCTTGAGGATGAATACCTGCGGCAAACAAGGCTTCATTGGCATAAATGTTCCCCACACCGACCACAATGTGATTGTCCATTAAACACAGTTTGATGGCCTTTTTCTTATTGGCGAGGGCATTGTGTAGTTGCACTGGATTAAAGTCTTCACACAGTGGCTCTGGGCCTAATTTTGATAGTAATGGATGTGCTTCTTCAGGTAATTCATACCATAGCCATGCACCAAAGCGCCTTGGGTCATTGAACCTCAGAATGCGGCCATTTTCTAACGCCAAATCAATGTGGTCATGTTTTTCTGCTGGGGTGTTGGCTGGTAAAATTCGCAGACTCCCAGACATACCTAGATGGACTATGGTGATCCCCGCGTCAGTATCTATCAGTAAGTACTTAGCGCGGCGACGTACATTTCGGATAGTTTGGCCGATAATATTGCGGCAAATGTCAGGCACAGGCCAACGTAACGAACCATTACGAATAATAAGGTCGCGAACGGTTTGATCGACGAGGTAGGGTGATATTCCTTGGCGAGTGACTTCAACTTCCGGTAATTCAGGCATAGGACTCTCTATTATTCTTGTGTTTGGCTGGCAATGATTGGGATGAGTTCAGTACGTAAGCTTGGCGGGATTTGGTACCAATTATCGGCGGCTGACTGCAATAACCCATACTGGGGGTAATATTGCCAAAGTTGTCCTTGTGGGGTGTGATTTATCGCAATCACTAACGATTGCGCTGCCGGTAACTGTTGGCGCTCTGCATCACTTATGCTGGTGGGGGAGATTGCTAATTGGCTCCAAGCCTCGGCTAAAGTTCTACAGTTTAAAACACTTGCAGAGCAGACCCAGCCGTTAGCGCCTTTATTAAGCCAAATATCATCGAATTGCAATTGGGTTAACTGGTTAGTTTCATCAAATAATGCTTGGGCATCATCGGGCATTTGATTGGTTTTTGAGTCGATAAAGGTTAGCACTGCCACCATGAAAACGCAGGCAATGATCAGGATGTTATTCCATTTTTTTCGAGATAAGGCCATAAACTAACGTGCTAGTGGTTGTTAGTCTTAGTGTATATCAAAGCTAGCCTTAGTGGGTAACCCTTGGTGGTTATCTGCTAAGGCTAGTTAATGAAGGCGGTTGATTTGCGTAAGTAAAAATGGCTTAACCACCAGTGGTGTTCATAAATCGCAGAATTTGCACGTCATCATCGGTGCCAAAGTAGTGCTCTTTGGGTTTTTGTTGAATGCCATCCAAAATCGCTTGTTTTAGCTTATCAATATTACCTGGATGCGCTCTAACAATCGCTTTTAAATCAACCGAGTTTTCATTACCTAAACACAGCAATAAACGGCCTTCGACTGTCACTCTGACGCGGTTACATTCATGGCAAAAGCTATTACTGTGGGGCGAGATAAAGCCAATATGAATACTGTGATCTGCCATTTTGAAATAACGTGCTGGCCCACCAGTGCGTTTGCTTGACGGCACTAACGGATAGCGGGCTTCAATAAGGGCTCTGACTTCTTCGCTAGAACAATGACGACTGCGTTTACGCTCATCAATAACCCCTAGTGGCATCTCTTCAATAAAGGTGATGTCTAGTTCACGATCACGGCAAAAGTCGATTAAATCTAAGATTTCATGATCGTTTTTGCCACGTAAAATCACGGCATTGATTTTGATATGCTTAAAGCCTGCGGCTTTAGCGGCATCAATACCAGCAATGACTCGTTCAACTTTACCGTTGCGAGTCATTTCAGTGAATAGCTCAGGGTTGAGGGTATCTAAGCTGATGTTCAAGCGCTTTAAACCAGCATCATGCATGGGCTGAGCAAGTTTACTTAAGCGTGAGCCATTGGTGGTCATCGATAAATCATCTAAACCAGGCAATTTACCTAATAACTCAATAAGCTTATCGCAATCGGTTCTTACTAAAGGTTCGCCGCCAGTTAAGCGGATTTTCTTTACTCCGAGTTCGGTAAAGGCTTGTGCAATCCATGCGAGTTCTTCTAAGGTAAGTACTTGCTCTCTAGGCAGAAAGCTTGGATCTTCGCTCATGCAATATACACAGCGAAAATCACAGCGGTCAGTGACCGATAAACGTAAGTACTCTACTTTTCGATTAAAACTGTCGACGATCAAACTCATGAATTAGTACATCTTATGGTTAGTTATAACAGTTCAGCAAAAGGCTGAATGAAGACTTGCTGGCCAGGCATGACGGCATCTTCGGCTTCACCGATAATAACCAGACAATTTGCCTTAACCATGGAGTTCAACATCCCTGAACCCTGTGCCCCTGTTGAGGTCACATGTAACCGTCCATCATTGCTTAACGAGTAAACACCGCGCACAAACTCTGTTCGACCTGTGCGGCTTTTTAAGATGCTATCTGTTATTGCTGGTAAATATTGTGGCTGCCAATTACTTTCGCCAGCCAGTTTACGAATTGCAGGTTGCACAAATTGTAAAAACGACACCATTACCGCCACGGGATTACCCGGTAAGCCAAAGAACAAACTGTCGTTGACTTGGCCAAAGGCTAATGGTCGACCTGGACGCATATTAATGCGCCAGAAGTTTATTTTACCAATTTTAGCCAATACTGTTTTGATGTAGTCAGCATTTCCGACAGAAACTCCACCGGAGCTGATCACAATATCGGCATCAACACTGGCTTGTTGTAGCGCAGCCGTTAATGATGCTTCGCTATCTTCAATAATGCCTAAGTCAATGACTTTACAGCCTAACTTTTGCGCCATTGATTTAATGGTGTAGCGATTAGAGTCGTAAATACAGTTGGCTTTTAACGGCTCGCCCGGTTGACTCACTTCATCGCCAGTGGAAAACACCGCCACAACCGGTTGTTTAACAACATCTGCAGAGGCTAAACCCAATGAGGCTAATAAGCCTTGTTCAGCGGCTTGTAAGCGATGACCTTTTGCTAATGCTAAGGCATCTTTGGCAATATCTTCACCTGCAAGTCTGACATGCTGACCCGCATCCACTTTGCCTTGTAATTGCACTTGGCCATCTTGTTCAACCACCAATTCACGTGCTTCGACAGTGTCAGCGCCAGTTGGCACGGTTGCGCCTGTCATAATGCGTACGGCTTCACCGGGGTTTAATGTGCCTGGATATTGGTGCCCAGCAAGCACTTCACCCATCAATTTTAATGGCGCAACTGGGTTGCTTGGGCTGTTATCAGTACTATAAGCAAAAGCATAACCATCCATTGCTGAATTGGTTTGCTGGGGCACGTTAACAGGTGAAATCGCATCGCTAGCTAGTACTCGATTTGCTGCGTCATCGATGGTGACTTGCTCACTAGCGGTAAGCGGCGTCACCATGGTCATGAGTTGCTCTAAGCCTTGGGCAACTGATAAAAATTTCTGCTCATCGCTTACAGGTGTTGCAACGGTTGGGATCGGTAAAGCCACTTCAGGCGTTTGCCACTTTTGGCTGTATTCAATCACAAAGTCGGCAATTTGGCCGACGTTATTTAAATCGAGTCGGGTTAACTCGGCCGGTGTTTCGGTGTCGTCACAACACGCGATAGCGACAATGTTTTCATCATGGGTATGGATCAGTGGCTTGCCGTGGGCGGCGCGGTGCAGCTCAATTTTAGGCAGTTGCAGCTTTTTAAAGCCCTCAACAAGCACGATATCCACTTTGTCCGTTTCAATTTGCTTTAGTAAGTGCGGTAATTGTGGGTCACCATCAACCGCATCTTCAGTCATTAATGCCCAGCGAATATGGGAGGCAACCAGCATTTGCTTAGCACCTGCTTTACGCATTTCGTAACTGTCTTTTCCCGGATTATCCACATCAAAATTATGGTGTGCGTGTTTAATTACTGCTAAACGTAACCCACGACGATTTAATTCGGGAATAAGTTGTTTTAACAAGGTGGTTTTACCGGTGCCGCTATAGGCACAGAATCCAAGAACAGGAATACTCAGCGGATTGGAAAACGGTATACTCATAAAGACCTCATTGTTGGCTTGTTACTGTGTTGCCACAGCTTACTTGGCATTCTCGATGACAAGTTTTTGTTCAAGTGTGTTCACATTAACAAATGCATTAGGTTGATCGGCAAAGCTGGTTACAACGTGTTTTTGCTTTTCATACCATAAAAATATTTTTCGATCGCCGGCATCTAAAAAGGCCTGCATCGATTGTTTTAATTCAGGTTTTAATAACATCACCACAGGTTGGTGATGTTCGCCATCGCTGGCTACCGCGATATCAGCATCGGCTTCTTTTAACGAGGCATACATGCGCTCACATAAATCTGTTGGTAGCATTGGGCTATCACAAGGCACCACTAATAATAACTCGGCATCAGTGTGCGCCATCGCGGTGACCATGCCTGCGAGTGGGCCTAAATAACCACTGTCATTGTCACTGATAACCTCAAAACCTAGCTCAGCATATTGTTGCTGGCTTCTATTGGCATTAATGATGATGCGATTCACTTGTGGTTGAACTCGCTCAATGGTGTGGCAGATCATTGGCTTATTATTGAGCTCAACTAAGCCTTTATCTATGCCGCCCATTCTTCTGGCCATGCCGCCGGCTAAAATAACGGCATCAATTTGCACTGACATATTGAAACTCCTGTGATTGTTCAACGCTAGGGATATGATTGCTGGCCACAACGTTGTTGTCAGCAATATGCCAATGCTTTTTGCACAAGGCTGTTAAGCCGCAGGTTTGATGACTACTAATAATTAGACCTGTGCCTTCTTGTTTTAATTGGTTAATCATCGCTAAAACCAGTTTTTGCGATTGCTTATCCATATTAGATATTGGCTCGTCTAGCATTAACAGTTTGGGTTGGCTTATCCAAGCTCTGGCTAGCGCTAATCGTTGGCGTTCACCGCCAGATAAATCAGTGGCATTACTGTGTAATAATGCCCCCAGCTGCGCCATATCAATAGCTTGACGAATACGCTGTTGAAGCTGCTCGGCGCTAAACTTGTCCTTTGGTAAGGCGTAGCGCAAGTTGTAGTCCACATTACCATCAAACAGGTAGGCATGTTGGTGAAGATAAACCGCTTTGCCTAGTAAGGTACTTGGTTGCCACCATTTTGGCGCGGCAAATCCTTCAGCTGTTACCTTACCTAATGACGGTTTTACGATCCCAGCTAATAGTTTCATAAGGGTGGATTTACCACTGCCATTGTCCCCTTGCAGGTATATGACATCGCCTTCACAAAAACTTAGGCTGTCAAAAGCAAACAACTTTCTTGCTTTAAATTGCACCTGAATGTTTTTCGCGGTCACTTTAACCATGATTACTGACTCCTTGGCATGGCTTTGCCACGCAGTGAGCCGATGGCAAAATTAATCACAATCGCTAAAATCAGCAGCACTAATCCTAGTGCGATAGCTTGGGCAAAGTCGCCTTTACTGGTTTCTAAGGCAATGGCGGTGGGAATATTACGGGTGTGGTGTAAAATATTGCCCCCCACCATCATTGAGCAACCCACTTCAGTCAAAATTCGGCTAAAAGCAGCAATAATGGCCAATAATAACGGTACGCGAAGTTCGCGACATACGGTCCAAATAGCACGCTGCCACGATGCGCCAAGGGTGCGGGAGGTTTCCCATGCACGGCGGTCTACACTACTAAATGCCGCTTGGGATAATGCGATAAGTACCGGGGCACAAATCATCATTTGTCCTAAGATCATTCCTTGTTGGGTAAACAACCAGCGTAAGTCGCCCATTGGCCCATTTCTGGTGAGCAGCAAATAAGCCAGTAAGCCGATCACAACTGTGGGGATTGATTGTAAGGTTTGCACAATATTGGTGACAAACCAGCGACCAGGAAATTGGTAAGATGCCAGCAAAAAGCCCAACACAATTGATGGGATCAAGGTGATGAGCAGCGCCGCAAAAGAGACGGAAAAAGATACACTTATGATAGACCATACATCAGGGTCTAACGAAAGCAGCAAGCTAAATGCTTGCTGCAGTAGGGCTAACCAGCCTTCATTCATTACTTATATGTTGCCTTAAATAATTGCTCTCCCTGAACTTTAAAGTCATTAATCATCTGCTGAGCCGCTGGGCTAATAAACCAATCGCTTAATGCCTTAGCACCTTGATGATTCAATTCAGGGTATTTTTCTGCGTTAATTAGGATAATTTGATAAGGGTTTGCTAAATCGGCGCCGCCTTCGAATGTAATTGCCAAATCTAATTTAGCTTTGTAAGCAACAAACGTTCCACGATCTGTCAGTGTATAGGCTTGTTTCTCATTGGCCATCAGTAACGTTTTACCCATACCTTGGCCAATTGAAGTATAGCCTGAAAAATCTGGCGTTACAGAAGCTTGTTTCCAAATTGCGAGCTCTTTCATATTGGTGCCAGAATTATCACCGCGTGAGATAAAACTGTTGCCCGATGCTGCGATTTTTTGAAACGCTTCAACGACATCATCGCTTGTTGCTAGTTTAGCGGGATCAGCAATTGGGCCTAAAACCACAAAATCGTTTTCCATGATCCCGCGAGGATTAGTGCCATAACCGTCTTTAACAAACTTAGCTTCAGCAGCAGGTGCATGGGTCATTACCACGTCTACATCACCTTGACTGGCCAGTTTTAGTGCTTTACCAGTACCTGTGGCGATAACCTGTACCTTATAACCAGATTCAGCTTCAAATGTCGGCAAAATAGCGCGTAAAAGACCTGAATTATCAGTGCTGGTGGTGGTCGCAAGCTTAATAATTTCTTCAGCATTTACTGTCGCGCTCATCATGGTGCTAGTTAATAATGCGACACTGAATGTTGCCGTTAAAGCTGATTTTAGACTAAACATTTTTAATTCCTTGAAGAGATAATCATTAAAACATCATATTTATGGTTAAAAAAACAACATTTACATTAACTTATCTTAGTTACAAATAGATACAGCAAATAATATGCCAAGGGCGTTTCTGAAAATTTGGATCACGACTAAATTTAAAATTGTGATCTAGATCGCGTGCGAATTATGTTTTTACAGACATATTGTCCCAGTAAGCTAATTCTGGTGGGCAAACTGACCCAGCAATAGATTTTTAGTGATACGATAAGCTTAAATATAGTCAAAATGTCCAAAGTAGGCCCTCATATGAACACCAATGACTCAAACGAAAAATCGTTACCAACTGCTGTTTCGGTATTGATTGTGGATGATGAGCCTGGAATGCGTAGCTTTCTCAAAAAGGCGTTGTCAAAAAAATTCGCTTTAGTAGAAACAGCCTCCACCATTGGCGAGGCAGAAAAGCTGCGTAGCCGTGGCCATTTTGATTTATTAATTGTCGATATTCGCTTGCCTGATCGCTCTGGTATCGATTGGCATGAGGCGCTAAATGAACCTGACCGCCAATCGGACATTATCTTTATGACTGGCTATGCCGATATGGATGTGGCGATTAAAGCTTTAAGAGCGGGCGCTTCAGACTTCATTATGAAGCCGTTTCATCTCGAGCAAATGATGACTTCGGTTGACCGTTGTATTGAACGAAGGTTATTAAAGCGTGAAAACTTCATGCTTCGTCGTGAGCTTTCAACTGGCCACTCAACCACCATGATTGGCAACAGCGATGCCATGATGGAAGTGAAACAAGTCATTGAACGCGTTGCGCCAACAAATGCCGTGGTGCTCATCGAAGGTGAGTCAGGTACTGGTAAAGAGCTGGTGGCAAGGCAATTACACCAGCTAAGTGGCCGCACTGGCGCATTTGTCCCAGTTAACTGTGGCGCCATTGCCCCCGAGTTGCTGAGTAGTGAACTTTTTGGCCATACCGCAGGTGCCTTTACTGGCGCGAAAGGCGCCCGTGAAGGCTTATTTAGTTTTGCGTCAGGCGGAACGATTTTCTTAGATGAAATTGGTGAAATGCCAATGAAAATGCAAACGGCACTATTGAGGGTTTTAGAGCAAAAATCTATCAGGCCCGTGGGCAGTGAAAAAGAAGTCGCCATTGATGTCAGAGTGGTGGCGGCAACAAACCGCTTGTTATCAGAAGAGGTAGCTGCTGGTAACTTCAGAAGTGATTTATATTATCGACTCAATGTACTCAATATCTTGATCCCTCCTTTACGCACACGTCCTGAGGATGTGATTGAATTAACCCATCATTTTACTTGGCAACTAGCCCGCGAGTTAGGGGTTAAAGAGGTGATTTGGAGCCATGAAGATATACAGGTACTGCAACAACATGAGTGGCCAGGGAATATTCGTGAACTGCGTAATATGATTGAGCGCTGTATTTTATTGGGTAAGCCGCCTGCAGAGTATTGGAAAAAAGCGCCAGAAACAGAAGCGATGACTCAAGCCGGTTACCCACTAAGTTGGCCACTAAAAGAAGTGGAAAAACAACACGTCATGAGTGTTGTCGATGCCAATAATGGCAATAAATCGGCGGCTGCCCGCGATTTAGGGGTGTCTCGAAAAACCTTAGATCGAAAATATAAAGAATGGTTTGATGCTGAACCGGATAAGGAAGCGTAAATCGTGTCGGTATTTAGTCAAATATTTGGAGTCAGCTGGCAGCAAATGCAGGCCAAAGTGCGTTATCGGATTTTAATCCTGACATTGCTGCCCATCTTACTGACCCTGATAAGCCTAGTGTTCATTACCATTTACTGGAATATCAGTTATACCGGTAAACAGTTGTTTATGAAGGTTAAGGCTGATTTGACTGTGGCCACCAATACCCTTGAAGAGGTTCAGCGACAACAAGAAATTCAATTGCTCAATGTGAGTCAATCATGGGACTTTCAGAATGCCTTCCAGCAAATCAAGCAGGGCGACTCATCCCAGATAGACAAAATTAATCAATACCTGGAACAACAAAAGCAGTTTTTACAACTTGATATATTAAGGCTAATCAAAGTTGAGCAAGCCGCGGCCGATCCCGATTTGCGGATAATGTTACCCAAAATCCAACAGCAACAACCCTTGTCTGGTTTGATGGTGTTATCAGCCAAGCGTTTGGCTCGTCTCGACCCCGATTTAGCCAGTATCGCCCGCATTCCTATATCGGCTACTTTAAGGGCGCAAGAGCCCACCAAAAGTGAAGAAACACGTGGCATGTTAAGCCGGAGTTTATTGCCCATATTAAATGAAAATGGCCAAGTGAATTGGTATCTCGATGGTGGGATTTTATTTAATCGCAACACGGTTATAGTCGATCATATTCGAGACTTGGTGTACGACGAGGGCACCTTGCCTGAGCGCTCAATTGGTACTGTGACTATTTTTCTTGATAATGCCCGCATTAGTACCAATGTGCCTATGGATCTATTTTCGACCCATGAAACAGCGAGCCAATCGAGGGCATTAGGCACCTTAGTGTCAGAAGATGTGCGCCAGAGAGTCTTGGTTGAAGGGGAGTCGTGGGTTGACCGTGCCTTTGTATTAAATGACTGGTTTATTTCTGGTTATTCACCGCTAAAAGATATTCGTGGTAAACGTATTGGGATGATTTATTCAGGTTTTTCTGAGTCGCCTTTTATACACACCTATATTCTCAATATCCTCGAGCTTGGCACCATTTTAATGCTGGTGTTGTTGGTGTCTGGTTTCTTGGTTTATCGAGGGGCTAATAGCTTACTTGAGCCCATTGAGCGCATTCATCATGTGGTAAAAGCGGTGCAGTCAGGCCGAGACTTACGTATCGGCGAGCTGGGATTAGAGCATGATAATGAGCTATCTAATTTGGCTGAGCAATTTGACCACATGCTGGACTTACTGCAGCGGCGTAATAACCAAATTCAGCTAGCGGCAGAGCAGCTTGAAGTGAAAGTGGAGCAACGTACCCGTAGCTTGCAAGATAAAACCGAAGAGCTGCAACGTAACGTGGCCTTGCTAAATGAAACAAGACATCAACTGGTCACCAATGAAAAGTTAACCGCCTTAGGGGAGCTTACAGCCGGTATTGCCCATGAAATTAATAATCCTACCGCGGTAATTTTAGGCAATATGGAACTAATGAAGTATGAGCTTGGCAGTAAGGCTGTTGCTGTTGAAGAAGAAATTGAACTGGTTATTCAGCAGGTAGGTAGAATAAGCACCATTATTCGCAGCTTGTTGCAGTACAGTCGCCCCGGTGAGTTTAATGCGCCGCTTGAAATGCACCCAGTGCAACCGATGATCGAAGAAATGTTAGTACTGGTTAGGCACTCGATTGAAAAGCAAGAAGTCGAACTCATCAAAGATATTAATACCCAATGCACGGTACAAGTGAATCAGCCGCAAATCTTACAAGTGCTCATTAACCTAGTGGTTAACGCTGCCCACGCCATTGAAAATAAAGGCCGAATTTGGGTCAGAGCCAATGATTGGCTTGAAAATGACGAGGTTGTCGGGGTAAAAATTGAAGTGGAAGACGAAGGCATGGGGATTAAACCTGAGCGCTTAAGCCGTATCTTCGACCCTTTTTACACTACCCGTAAAGACGGTACAGGCTTAGGCTTATCGCTCAGTTACGGCATTATTAAGCGCATTGGTGGCACCATTGAGGTGAAGTCGACCTTAGGTAAAGGTACGGTATTTACTATCGGGCTTTATCATAAGGCGAAAGAAGAACAGGAAAATAATCCCTATGATGGACTGCATTTTGAAGATAATAGCCGCGTAGATACTGACGCTTAGCTGTTTATCGTATTAGCTGCTTATAGCGTTAGTTGCATATGACATTGAATATGGATTGTTATAAGCAGTGACGACTAGATAGTCTGCGTTAGTTTCTTGGTTTGGGATTAATAGTGTAATTGAGTCAATCGCAGATAAAAAAAAGCCAGGTGATGAGCCTGGCCACTAAGAGTGTATGAGCAATGTCGTGCTTGCAGACTCAGAGGGTATTAATAGGAGATGAAGCTATTAATAAGAACTGAGTTTTGGAACGCAGATAAATAGTAATCATTATCATTTAGATTTGCAACTTGTTGGTGAAATTATTTTCAACTTTACAAACCCTTTACAAATGCTCTGCAAGCTCTTTGGGGCAGTCGACTAACTTTTATCGTTCAAATCGACACTGTCTATCTTGGTTGTTAAGCTAATTCTTTATGCAAAAACAACTTGTTATCTGCCGAGTCAGTGGCTGATTCAACCTGCGTAATGTGGTATTGGTTAGTAACCAACATCGTCAGCATGGCGTTAAATTGGTTGCGAGTTTTAACTTCAAGGCGTTGATAACCTTGCTCTGTCGCCCACTTTTCTTGGTACTCGAGCATAGATTTTGCTAAACCAAGTTGCCTGAAATCAGCATCAACTCCGCCAAGCCAGCTGTAAAAACGCTGATTATCGAGCTGATATCCTATTTTAAACCCAGCAAGTTCACCTTCAACATAAGCTAATAAAATCAAACAAGCTTGATTGTCTAATTTGCTATGTAATGATTCGACAGTTTGAGCGCGATCGAGTTCGTTAATGCGGGCACTGATAGCGGCAATATGAATAGCCACCTCAGCACTTAGCTCAGTATGAGCTTCAATTTGGATAGTTAGCATGTAAGGTTTACTTTTGGTTGGGCCATGCCGCCTCAATATCAGAACGGCTGATATTGAGCTGACAACAGCAAAAATATGGCCGCATATTAACTCATCGTACCAGTTAATAATGCGGCATAGCTTAAAAACTCACTAGAAAGTGTGCTTTGTCAGCAGTGACTCGCGGTGATTTAGTAACATTAGAGCGCAGTCGAGGTGCGGGTTGTATCAGATAAAATCAACCTATCGGTGAGCACTTTCAGTAATACCCCATATGCAGGTAAAAATAACCCTAAGCTAACCATAAGTTTAAAGGCGTAATCGACAGTGGCTATTTCAGGCCAGTGATTTGCCATAAATGGGTCTGAAGAGGCGTAAAATGCAATACTGAAAAACACGACAGTATCAACCAAGTTACCAAATAGAGTCGATGCGGCAGGGGCTACCCACCAGGCTTTAGCTTTACGCAATTTAGCAAATACAGTGATATCCATTAACTGTCCGACTAAGTAAGCCACAAAGCTGGCAAGTGCGATACGGAACACAAATTGATTCCACTGTGCTAATGAATCAGCGCCTTGGAAAACCCCTTGATGGAAAATCACCCCCATGACATAGGAGATCACCAATGCAGGTAACATGGCTTTGAAAATAATACTGCGAGCCGCTTGTTGGCCAAATATTCTGACGGTTAAATCTGTGGCTAAATAGACAAAGGGAAAGCTAAACGCACCCCAAGTGGTGTGGTAACCAAAAATCTGAAACGGGAGTTGTACCAAATAGTTGCTTGCGCAAATAATGATGATATGAAAACTGACAAGAAACATCAGTGCACGGCGACATTGCGCCTGAGAGAGCATTAACATGTTATGGCCTTTTTTATTGGGTTAGACGGGGTGAGGGAACCCGTATATGCATGTACTTGGCGTTGCTGATTATAATATTTTAGCTGACTTTCACTTGCTCAAAGAGTTTATTGAGTGGTGTCATTTTCGCCAAGGAGGACGCATTATAGTGAGCAAAAAATAAGATGCAACCATCGCGCGACATTTTTCGACCGATTTTGATAATAATACTCTGGTTAGTTCTATCAATAATCAATTTAATGGCCAATATTGATGCTCGTAACGCGGTATTTTATGATTATTCATAAAAGCGAAAAAGCACTTTTGTTGTACGGCTATCGGTTTGCGTTTCAGCTAAATTAGCGAAGCGTTAATTTGACATTGATTTTTAGTGACAAACAGAGATACTATCCAGCGTAAGTACATGAAGTGCTTATTAATTATAAAGGGAACTTTGAATGGTAAAAATTTTATTTGTATTACTCACTAGCAGCTTTGCATTACTCACTAGTAGTACAGTCCAGGCGGAAGACGTTGCTTCGCCCTCGAGTTTTACTGTGGGGGCTGGATACCAATATGGTGGCGTTTTAGGGGCTCGGTATCATTTTCAACATGACAGTCATGTTTTCTCGGCGGCATTAGGATTAGTCGGTGGTGCTTTGGGCTATCAGTATTTTGTTGATGAGAGTCAGTCACACTCATTTGGATTAAGTTTAGGAAGCGAAGCGCTAACCAGTGAAGATGGTTTCGCAGTCATCAACTATGAGTATTATCCCAGTGGCTTTGCTCAAAGTGGTTGGCAATTCGGTGTTAGCGCAGGTCTACGCCGTGAAGATGAAGGTGGCTCTTTTGGAGATCATGGCGATACTAAAACAGATCCTGCCGCTATGATATCAGTGGGCTATAAATTTTAATCATTCATGTTTTAGCGTTATTTTTATAGCGAAAACAAAGTGTTGAAATGATTACCTTAATAGTAAAAATTCCAGTGACGCACTGGGGTTTTGTCTATTTTGGTAATGTTAAAGCTTATAACTCAACTAAAATGGACAAAATAGTGGTGAGTTTATTTTCTAATTCATGCCATTCAGCCAGTGGATCTGAACCGGCAACAATCCCCGCGCCAGCAAACAGATTAATTCGCCCTGGTTCAATTAAGGCGCAGCGAATGGCCACAGAAAACTCACTCTCGTACTTATTTAAATAACCACATGCGCCCGCATACCAGCCGCGATTATAGCCTTCACGTTGACGGATAAAGTTTAATGCTGATTCTCGCGGTAAGCCGCCCACGGCAGGGGTTGGGTGTAAACCTTGAAGTAATTGAAAGTCATTAACACCGGCTTTTAATTCAGCGCGAATAGAGCGATGTAAGTGCTGAATATGAGTTAATTTAAAAATTTTGGCAGACTCATCCGCACCAACGTAATGGCTTAATGGCGTGAGTACATCAACAATTTGCTGCCTAACCAGTTGGTTTTCATTGCTGTTTTTACTGTCTTCTAGTAGCTGATTGGCAAGAAAATCATCTTCTTCTTGGTTTAAACCACGCACAGTCGTTCCGGCAAGGGCTTCGGTAAATAACTCTTTTTGGCGGCGTAAGTATAAACGCTCAGGCGAGCATGAGATAAAGGTGCGCTCAGGGCTAAATTGAAACCCAAATTGAAAGCTGTTGGGGTTGCGCCCTTGCCAGCAGGCTAATACCATCCAAGGATCGACCACATCATTAATTTCTAACTGAGTTTGGCGCGATAGCACCACTTTAGGGGTGGTGGCATTAAATTTAGGGTTAGTCACTTGCTCAACCAATTCTTTCCAGCGTGGGTAATTTGGCAAGTCACTGCGGCCCATTAAAGGCAGTTTATTAGGTGGTGACAATGGTTTGGCTGGTTTGAGCTGATTGATGGCTGCAATGGCCGCATTACACTCATCATCTTGACTATTATCTTCAAAATTTAAATTTACTAAAATTTTGATGATGTTGTCATGACGGCGCAGTTCTATGCGAGGCAGTACAAAGCGAGTGCGGCCAAATTCAGGCCAGCATTCTACGGTGCGGTCAAAGGCGACGCCGCCGTAGTAGCGAATATCTTGATTACTGCTTTTTCCACGCTGGGATTGGTAAATCGATGCCAGTAGCTCGTCATTAATTTCTTGTTCTTGCTTGAAGTCTTTGCAGGCGCCTACAGCGGCCACTTCTTCTTGTTTGTCACGGGCATGCCAATATATGCGTGGATATTGAGTTTGCGCCCCTAACCAAGATAATAACGGCAAGGATTTAGCTTCTACTGAGACCTGCACAATCGGCTCTTTGACGTGAGCCAACTTCATAGCGTGTAACTTTTTGATTAACTCGTTAAAGTGCTCAAAAAAAATATGACCAGCCAATGCAGACTCCAGAGTCAATATCTCAAATAATTGAAATGAAAAAGCGTAAAAGGATTTATATGAATTATGCCTTAAGTTAGTTAAGGGTTCAAAAACTGTCAATCTTCAGGCATCGATGCTGTGATCATAATGGCTTATATCATCAGTTACTAGGCTGTTTTTAAACTTACTTATCATTGGCTGCGTTATTTTTACATGAGCTTACACTTTGCTATATTTATTTTAGTTAATTTTGCTTAAAAAGGATAAAATGCATTTTTAATAATTACATGTCGGGCACATAAAACTCAACATGTTAGCAATTATTTACATGATATTAAGGTTTTTAGGAGAGTTCCCCATCAATGACGGTATTACCTGAGTCCCAAGACATTATCCGTATTCCGGTAGAGCGCTTAAGTCTGGGGATGTTTGTGGTGGCGATTGATCGCAATGATAGCAAAGTGGCGATTAGTAATGCTGGGCAGATCAAGCATAAAGACGCCATGGTAAAGCTTGCCAAAGCCGGTATTAAAACCGTATGGGTTGATGTTGAGCGTTCAGCTGATGGCTGCGGTTTAAAGAAAAAGCCCAATTCCCCACTGGTAAAAAAGATAACCAACACCCGAGAATATAAACAAACTCAAGCTAAAAAAATCCTCACTGAAGCAAAAACATTAGTGCGTAAAGTATTGTCTGAAACCTACCAAGGCAAGGCTGTCGAGGTGGCACCATTTGAAGATGTGGCCGACAAAATGCTCGAGTCGGTGATGGATGATGCCGATGCACTTAGGTGTGTGTCAGCATTAAGAACCAAAGACGCTTATTTGCTTGAGCATTCAGTTAACGTGGCATTTTTGCTAGTGACCTTTGGTAAGCACCTAGGTCTTGATGCATCACTGCTTAAAGAGCTTGCTGTGGGTGGGATCTTGCATGATATTGGCAAGGTGCAAGTGGATAACAAAATACTCAACAAGCCAGGTAAATTAACGGCAGAAGAGTTTGAACTTATCAAGATGCATCAGGTGTATGCCATCGACATCATGAGTGATACCCAAGAGATATCTCAGGTGAGTAAAGATGTGTGTTTGATGCACCATGAAAAGCTTGATGGCAAAGGTTACCCCAAAGGCCTTAAAGGCGACGAGATCCCGCAACATGGGCGTATGAGTTGTATTGTGGATATTTATGATGCACTTACCGCGACCCGCTGCTACAAAGAAGCCATGAGCCCAGCTGCTGCATTTAAAATTTTAATGAGTTTGACCCCGTTCCATCTTGATCAAACATTGGTGTACGAATTTATCCGCTGTGTGGGCATTTACCCTGTGGGCTCATTAGTGCAACTGTCTGATGAACGTGTGGGCATTGTATGGGAGTCAGCAGGCAGAGATGCGTTACATCCAGTGGTAAAATGCTTTTATTCACAAAAGCATCAGCGCTATACCGAAGTTACCTTAGTTGATTTACGCAAATGTAACCTCAATATTGACCGCGGTGTATCGCCACGGTCATTAGCTGTGGACCCAAGCCCTTTTTATTAGCCAATACCAATCTCAATACCATGGAGTTGTAGATGAAGTCGCTACTGAGCATTGTTGTGATAATCCTGTCGCTGGCGCTATTAATTCCCGGGGTGACTCAACCCATTTTGACCATCCAAGGCTCCATCGAAAAGTCGGAGTTAGTTGAAGCCGGCGTGACCATGTTTACCGAAAGCTTATCTGAAGATAACCGCAGTAATGCCCGCAGTATGCTGGATATGGCGGTGAGTATGCTCGGGTTTGATAATATTGAAGGAGAGGTAGAGGTTTTTTATAAAACCCGCAGTATTGTTGATACCGTCAATGAGTTATATCAATCCAATAATATTTTAGTTGCAGCATTAGTGGGTTTATTCAGTATCGTTTTTCCGGCGATTAAGTTACTGACTATGTTGATGGTCAATCTGCCAATATTTAAGCCGTTGCAATATGGATTAATGAGATTCATTGGTGCGATTGGAAAGTGGTCAATGGCAGATGTATTTGTGGTGGCGCTAATCATAGTTTATATGGCGGGCAATGCTTCTGCCGGTATGGGCGAACTATTGACAACCACTGCCCACTTTGAAATAGGCTTTTATTATTTTAGTGCTTATTGTGTGTTTTCAATTGCCAGTCATTGGTTAATGGCCAGTAGCGTTAACAAGCATCATACGAATAAATCGTCGCGTTAATTGTATAACATAGTAAAAATAGATATTGGCGGCTTACACTGACAGTTCCGATAATAACCTTTCATATTCAGAAAGGTTGTTATCTCATTATTATGTTTCGGCTGCTAAATTCAAAAATCATTAAAGCCTGCGCGATAGTTTGCCTGTGCATTATTGCCATTGTTGCCTCGGTGCAAACAACGGGTTTAACCCGCGCTGTGATTGAGCTACTAGCATTTAGTGGCCTGATTGCACTGGCGTTAGCTAAACCTGATATTCAGCAAGAACAGTCAGAGGTTATTAAGCAGCAGAATAACCAACAAGACCTTTAACAGCATTTCGCGCAGACATTGCCGCAACAGCTACTCAAGTTAATCTCCCGTCAATAAAATATACCCAAGTGATGTACTGCCAATCGCCAGCCATAATATGATCCCCAACATTAACGGTTTTGGCCCATTAGCGCGCATTTTACTGACCGTGATACCAGCGCCAATTAAAAACAAACACACAATAAGCAACTGCTTGGATACGCTAAACAGCACGTTATAAACGGGCTGGCCTTGTGGAATAAAGTAAGCAATAAGAATGGCTAAGCAATAAAAGCCAATAAAATACGGGATAGATATTTTTGATTTATCACCGTCAAAAATTATTGCACTCAATAACGCGATAGGAATGATCCAAAGCGCTCTAGCCAGTTTAATGGTAGTGGCGGTTTTAAGGGCTTCATCACCATAAGCAGAGGCGGCGCCAACCACAGATGAAGTATCGTGAATGGCAATCGCACTCCACACACCAAAATCATATTGGCTAAGTGATAACGCATGGCCAATGGTGGGAAATAAAAATAATGCCGCAGAGTTGAGTAAAAAAATACATGCCAGTGATACCGCAATTTGATCGTTTTTAGCATTAATCGCAGGCGCGACTGCCGCAATAGCGCTACCTCCGCAGATTGCGGTGCCACAACTGATCAAGTGACCGGTCTTTTGTTCTAGTTTCAATAATCGCGTTAAGCCATAACCCAGAATCAGTGTGAAAAAGATAGAGCCAACGATTAACCCTAGGTTATTGCTACTGGCCGCAATCGCTTCAGGTAAGTTAATCCCAAAGCCTAGGCCGACGATTGAATAGGCCAGCAATTGTTTGGTGAGCTTATTTAAATCAATGTTATTTGGCACCATGCCAAGGCTGGCAAGTGTAAACCCCATGAGCAAAGCGATAGGAGAAGAGATAAAAGGCGTTAAGCAGATTATGCCTATGGCGATGAATAACCCTAGTTTGAATCGTGCTGAAATAGCTGCTGTCATTGAAAGTAACTCACAATACTGATGACTTATTGTAGCAAGATCAGTGCTTATGGACGATAAAACTCAGACAATTAATGGTGAACATGAGAAGTTTGCGCATGTAAACTCATTTCACCGCGCGATATATCCAGTATTGAATAACGATAAATCGACATGAATGAGCAATTGGCTGATAAATTCTTTGTTATTCATCCACTGTTATAACTCATCATCGTGAATGATAAGTAGGGGTCGCGAAATGTCGTGACTTGGTTATAATTACAACCACTCTTTACGATATTGTTGGTATCGCGCTTATTATGAATAAACCCCACTCCGTTAATGTCAGTGCTCATGCTAGTGTTAGCCCTAGCTCCAGTACCAGCTCGAGTATTAACTCCAGTATTAGCTCCAGTACCAGCTCGAGTATTGGCCAGAATGTGAGTCCTGATATAAAAAGCAGTCACTTTTTACCAGAAAACACCTTATTACTTTCGGCTATAACTGAGGGTGTGTATGGCTTTGACCTTGATGGTAATGCCGTTTTTATCAATCCTGCCGCCGAGAAAATGACTGGCTGGAAAAGTGAAGAACTGATTGGTAATAATATTCATGATTGTCATCACCATAGTCATGCTGATGGTCGCCATTATCCTCGAGAAGATTGCCCGATATATCGTACTTTGCACGATGGGGTGGCAAGACAAGTCAGTGAAGATGTGTTTTGGCGAAAAGACGGCAGCTGTTTTCCGGTGTATTACAGCTCGACTCCGGTATACGACCATGGTGTATTGATTGGGGTTATCGCGATATTTCGTGATGTCAGTATTCAAAAGCATACCGAAAATTCATTACGAGAGGCTCTGGCACAAGTGCAGGCGCTTTCAGAGCGATTAGCATCTGAGAATCAGTATTTACTTACTGAACTTCAAGGTAAGCAGGGGGCTACAGGTTTATCAGGAAGTAGTCAGGCCATTAAGCACCTGACACAACAGATTAGTTTGGTGGCCAATACTGACAGTACGGTGCTTATTTGTGGTGAAAATGGCACAGGTAAAGAGCTGGTGGCCCGTAGTCTACATCAATTAAGTCATCGTAAAGACCAGCCTATGGTCAGCGTTAATTGTGCCGCATTTTCGGCATCGATTTTGGAAAGTGAACTATTTGGTCATGAAAAAGGCGCTTTTACTGGCGCTACAAGTCGCCGCAAAGGCCGTTTTGAGCTGGCACATAACGGCACCTTATTTCTTGATGAAATAGCAGAGCTCAGCCTTGAGGCTCAATCAAAATTATTACGTGTGATTCAAGAGCAAACCTTTGAGCGTGTGGGCAGCAGTGAATCCATTAAGGTCAATATTCGGCTAATCGCAGCAACTCATCATGATCTGCAAGCTAGAGTGGAGCAAGGTTTGTTTCGAATGGATCTCTATTACCGCTTGAATGTATTTCCTATTTTAGTACCGCCACTGCGTGATCGCAGTGAAGATTTAGCTGAATTGGTGAGCGATTTGGTGGGCTCATTAAGCCAAAAGCTGGGTAAGAAAATCACTAAGGTGAGTGCTAAAGGATTCAAAAAGTTACAGCACTATACTTGGCCGGGTAATGTCAGGGAATTGCAGAACTTAATTGAACGTGAGATTATTCTCACACAAAACAACACCTTGAATTTTAATAGTCTCAACCTCAACCCGCTAAACACGAGTAAGGTAACAGCGAATAGCGGATTAACTTCGCAAGCAAAGCAGGTGATGACATTATCACAGGCGGAGGCGGCGCATATTGGTGATGTGTTAGCCCAAACCCAATGGCGAATATCTGGAGTTAATGGCGCCGCCAACCTATTAGGCTTACCACCTAGCACGCTTCGATCTCGAATGAAGAAACTGTCTATTACTAGGTAGGGTGCTAGGTAAGGTGCTAGATGAATGAAATAGTGATCATCGTTTGCCTTAAATCGACCATAGTAAAACTGTAATAAGTCACGATATATCATCAATAGGCGATATATCGTGACTTTCTTCATGTGGTGACGGGTTTTTAACTATATTAATCAGTGGTTTAATCATATTCAGTGTTGGCGTATGTCTTGCTATTCCTAAGAGTATTTTGAATTTAGGAATAAGCATATGTCTGAGCCTGTATCTCGTGCTGTCACTACGGCAAGTCAATCAATCCCAATCGTTAATATTTATGGTAATAAAAGCCACTTAGATAAAATACATGTTCGTGAGCAAAAAGGACTATTTCAACGTATTCGTAAAAGTAGCAATAGCCTGCTGATCATGGTGTTCTTTTTACTGCCATTCATTAATTATCAAGGGCGTCAGGCAATACTGTTTGATGTGACTAAGCAGCAATTCTTCTTTTTTGATGTCACCTTATGGCCACAAGATTTTACCGTTCTGGCATGGGTATTCATGGCCGCGGCCTTTGGCTTATTTTTCATTACCGTTTATTGGGGACGAGTGTGGTGTGGGTTTCTATGTCCGCAAACCGCATGGACGGCGATGTTTATGTGGCTAGAGGCTAAAGTTGAAGGCAATCACCATCATAGGTCAGCTTTAGATAAAGCGCCTTTATCTATTGCTAAAATACGTAAAAGATTCACCAAGCACAGTCTGTGGATGTTAACGGCATTGGTAACAGGTTGTGGTTTCATGGGCTACTTTATGCCTGCAAGAGCACTTTATATCGATATATTTACCTTAAGCAGTGGTTTTTGGACCGGAGTGTGGGTGTGGTTCTTCGCCATATGTACCTATATTAATGCAGGCTGGATGCGCGAAATGATGTGCTTACACTGCTGCCCATATTCACGCTTTCAAGCGGTGATGTTTGACTCTAATACTAAAACAGTAAGCTACGATGCGATGCGTGGGGAAACTCGTGGCCCGCGCAAACGTATCAACAAAAGCGAACAAGCAGTTGTCATTAACAATGCTGAGAAGTCTATGGAATCGGCTCTAGGTGATTGCGTTGATTGCCATCTTTGTGTTGATGTTTGCCCAACAGGCATCGATATCCGTAATGGTTTGCAATATGAGTGTATTAACTGCGGTGCTTGTGTCGATGCGTGTAATCAAACGATGGATAAGTTTGGTTATCAACAAAATCTCATTAGTTTCACTAGCGAAAACGCTTTGAAAGGTGAAGCTAAGCCTTCTATATGGTCAGTTAAAGCAGTGGGGTACGCCAGTGCGTTAATCATTATGTTGTTACTGATTGTGATGGATATATATCAGCGCAGCGATATTCAACTTAATGTGATTCGCGATCGCCAAAGTCTGTACCGTGAAATCAGTGACACGGTGACAGAGAATAGCTATCTATTAAAAATTAGGAATAAAACCCAACAAGCTGCTGTTTACAGGATAAGTGTTATCGCTACTGATGATTCACAATCACAATTTGAGATCCCTAATGACACTTTAGTGATGATTAAGGCTGCCGAGCAGTTAGAGTATCCACTAACGGTGAGGCGCACCGTTATCATCAATCCAAATACAATCGTTAGCCAGAGTTCAGCGTCTATGGATGAAGCAAACAATGCTTCAAAGTCATTTGATCATCTCGAGTTTGTTATTACTGAAGTTACCCCAAAAGGCATGGTGACTTCAGCTCAATTGAATCAAGTATCGCAAGAATCACGTTTTTTTAGGCCCTAGTATCAGCACTGACGTCGGCTGATATAAAAATGGATAATCTACAGTGCTAGCTTATCCATTTTTTCACTAATTTGACCTAGTAAGCAATTGGCGTAGTAATTAATTGACTTAGTTTGGCAGTCAAAATACTATTGCTAAATATAGTTTGACTATCAAACAATAGGCAAACAAAGGTGGCTTTTGAAATTTTTAAATCAACATCATCATCAATTTAGTTCGTTGCACAATACAGGTGAGAAGCGCACCTTGTATGTGTTGATCTTAACCGTTACCGCTATGGTGGTAGAAATTGTCGCCGGTACGATGTACGGTTCAATGGCATTACTAGCCGATGGTTGGCACATGGGCACACATGCTGCGGCGTTTTATATCACCTTATTTACTTATCGCTATGCTAGAAAACATGCTGGCAGTGATAAATTTTCCTTTGGTACTGGCAAGGTCAGTGTATTAGGTGGTTACACCAGTGCGATAGTGCTTGGGGTAGTGGCGTTATTGATGATGGCAGAGTCGATTCACCGTCTGTTTAACCCGCAAAATATTCAATTTAATGAAGCGATTATGGTGGCCTTTATTGGTTTGGCGGTAAATGTTGTCAGCATGTTCTTGCTTGGCGATCATCATCATGGCCATGATCATTCCCACGGGCATGCTCATTCCGATAGCCACTCACATCATCATTCACATCAGCACTCACATAACCATTCCCGCGATGAAACCGCGCAAGCAGAACATCAGCATGATCACCAACATAAGCCGCATCACGATCACAACTTAAGGGCGGCATATTTACATGTGTTAGCCGATGCATTGACCTCAGTACTGGCTATTGTGGCGCTTATTTTTGGTAAGTTTTATGGCTGGAACTGGCTTGATGCGGTAATGGGTATGGTGGGCGCTGTGGTGATTTGTAAGTGGACCTTAGGGCTATTAAAGCAAACTAGCCCAGTGTTACTGGATGAAAATATTGATCAGCATTATCGTCAGGCGATAACACAAGCATTACAGCCCTTTGCCAGCATCAAAGATATGCATATATGGAAAATCAGTGGCGATCATTACTCGGCGGCTATCATTCTTGAGTCTCATGTTGATAAAAGCATTGCTGAATACAAACAATTATTGGCGAATTTTGATAAAATTAATCATCTCACCCTTGAGGTTCATCCTGTTAAATAATGAAAAATCTACAAAACCTAAATCACTTACTAACTGAATTTTACGACAAGATGGCTTCTTGGGAGCAATCGGTGGTAAAAGAAACCGGCTATTCACTGGCGCAAACCCATACCATTGAAGTGTTGGGCAATCATGGTCCTTTACGCATGAAGGAGTTGGCGCAAAAGCTGGCGATAACCACTGGCACCTTAACTGTTCAGGTGGATAAATTAGTCCAAGCCCAGCTAATTGAACGCTGCGCCCACCCCGATGATAGACGCTCGATAGTGGTGGTGTTAACGGAAGCTGGGCAAGTGATTCATCGCCAGCATAATCAATTGCATTTAGATTTAGTGGCTGACTTGAGCCGCAACATCGACCCTGAACATCAGCAAATTTTACAAAGCTGCTTAGCAAAGATGAACCAAGAGTTTTAGGGCTTACTTAACTCTGGCATAGCTCTAAACTCGGTGTGGCTTGAATCTGGCTTAAAGTTTGAGTTTAGTTTTAGTGCAAATGCCAGAAACAAAAAAGTCCAAGCTGTATGAATACAGTTTGGACTTTTTTAATGGGCTATTTTTGCCATCTTAAGCGATATAGAGTAATCATTAACGCTGATGCATGGCGTAATCACTGCCATCTTTGGCGGTAAATACTTTGCAGTTACCTTCAGTTGGTAAACAACGTGAATGCAGCATGCTTACCCATTGCTTATAAGGTGTTGGCAAATTCTTGATTGGCAGTGCCACTTGAATATCTTCAATATGCGCAGGGTCGTTAGCACCCAGTTCACCATTTCGGTCAAAGCTCACTTCAACATGGGTATCGTTATTCTTTAATACGATAGAGGTTGGGTCGCTTTTATGGCCAGTTAACGCCACAAATTGACAAGGATTTTGCAATCCACATTGGCTACCATCTTCCATAAATGCAAGCAGATGAGTGTAGTAAATCACGTAGCTACTTACTTCGGCATGTGAACCGCTAGCCAATGGAAAGTTATTATCTAAAAATATTTTCGCGTTGGTGATTTTATCTGCATTAGTGCTGGTGGCCACAATTTGTTCTTCAATGAAGCTGTTAAGGTTGTGAGCGGCTGTGTTGTTGTTCATAGTAGTCATATTCATAACCTTATCCTCTTCGATTGATGTCGGCACTTGCTGGTTGTTTTCAGCAATTAATGCCCTGCGTACTGGTTTAACATTTACTGGCTTAAACGGGTTTTGTTAAAACAAACACTGTTTCCCGATTGCTTAATTTGTAGTCTAGTGTATTTTTCACTACAATTTCACAATAAAAATTTTACACTGTGAATTTTACAAAATGCGCAATGATCAAAGCTTGATGAGAAAGTCACATTTCCTTGGCACTAAGATTCGTAATTTACGTAAACGCAATCACCTGACCATGGAAGATTTATCCGCTCGATGTATTCGAGTGGATTCCAGCTCGGCGCCGTCAGTGTCGTACCTTTCGATGATAGAGCGCGGTAAACGTGTCCCCAGTGCAGGAATGCTGGCCGTGATCGCAACCGTGTTTCAAAAAGATGTGGAATGGTTTTTAGATGACATGCCAGAAGAGCAGTCAATCACCCCTGAAAAAGGCCGTCATGGCGGTGTTAGCGGCATGCCGCTTGAGCCTAGTTTCTTGTTTTCAAATGATATATTGCAAATTGCCATTCCAGAAATGTTATCGCAAACAGGTACATCAGGCAGGCAATTTGCCCAGTTACTTATTCGCGCCCATCAAGAGCATCATCAAAATCACTTCCCAGATTTAGAACGAGCCGCTGAAGATATTGGTAAAAAACAACTGCCTCTAGCGGCTGAAGAAATGCTTAATATCGCTAAAAGTATGGGGCTTAAAATCAAGTGGATTGATGAAATCCCCACAGAAGTGATCGATGAAACTGGCGCAAGTTCAGCCCGATTAACCACCTCATTTTTTGAGCCGCCAGCGACGATTTATATTAATAAAGCCCTGAAAGCCAATGTACCGCGATTAAAATATGACTTGGCGGTGCATATTGGCCATTGTGTTTTACACAATAAAGATGGCCTTAAAAGTGTGATGACCTCAGGGCGTCGGGTAGAAATTGATGATGACAGCTCAATGCAATCAAATACCCTTAATGCTCAAGATATTTTGCATGCATGGCGTGATTTTGAATCGAGCTTTTTTGCTGGCGCTTTATTATGTCCCAAGGTGCCATTTAGACAATTACTCGACCGTCATGGCTATGAAATTGCGGTACATAAACAACTGCAAGTGTCAGCATCAGTGGCAATGCGCCGCATGACGGTAGTGTCACCTTATCCACACTGGCATTACTTTGATGCCTATGCGCCAGGAAAGCTAAAAGCGGTTTATCGTGGCAATGGTATTCCACTGCCGTGGGGCAATATGCGCATTGTTGAAGATCCATGTCATCACTGGGCAGTGTTTAGAAAAATTAATGAACCTAGCACTGATGGCACCTCGGCGCAGATCTCGATTTTAAATGTCGGTAACGAGCCGCGAATTTACTGTTGCGAATCAATCAAAGTTGATGATTCTGCAGGCAATCCACATGTGCTATGTGCGGGCATTGATCTCAACCCTGCCATTGAAGCCCAAGGCAAGGATGCAAAATCCATTACCGCCGATTTAAAGAAAGCCTGTGTTGATAATGGCGGTTTGGTGGCCATTCCAAAACACATCAAAGCTGATTTAACCAGTGTGGCTAAAATTCTGAATATCAATTGGATTGAGCGCGGCATAGACAATGATGCTCGGGTGATTTGCTCTCGCGGCGCCGTGTGTCCACGCCAGCCAAGCTGCTACGCTGCGGGTAAAGCCTTGTGTGAAGAAAGCTAGCGCTGTTGTTAATAGGCGTCAAATTCTCTGCAAAGGGCAATTTGACCGCTTTAGCTAGCACTTGCAGATTCACTTGAGTGATAAATCAATTAGGTGACTGTTTACAAATACTTTTGTTCTGATACTTTTGTTCTGATATTGTTGTTAATCTTGAATTTTGGAGAGTTAATAGCGTTTTAATGCAAAACGACTTTAAACCCTCATTTAACACCATCTATTCGCTATTTAGATGCTTGGTGTTTGCTGTAAAGGAATACAGTTATGCTCGAATTTTTATTAATCAATGCCAATACACCCTATGCGATAGCATTGACTTTAGTGCTGATCCTAGCTGTTTTAGAGGGAGTTGGCTTAGTCATTGGTTTCAGTATTTCCAGCCTGTTAGATCACATATCCCCAATCGATTTAGATTTTGATGCAGGCATTGATGTTGCTCAAACAGGGTTAACGCCGTTACTGGGTTGGCTTTGCCTTAATAAGTTGCCATTACTTATTTGGTTAGTGCTGTTGTTAACCAGCTTTACGCTCCTAGGCTACAGTTTAAATTTCTTGAGCTACGTTTATGCTGGCCACTTAACCTCCCCAATAATCAGTACGCCTATAGTGCTGATCGCGAGTCTTTTTAGTACCTCAATACTTGGGCGACCTTTGGCAAGAATTCTCCCTAAAAATGAGTCACTAGCGGTATCTACAGACAGTTTTAGTGGTCTGTCAGCCAAAATTACAGTCGGCACCGCCAAACTAAATAGTCCTGCAGAAGCGGTACTGGTAGATCAACATTCTCAGAAACATTATGTGATGGTGGCGCCAGAATTCGCAGAAGAAAGCTTTAGTCAAAATGAACAGGTCGTATTGCTACGTAAGTCTGGCAGTATTTGGCTAGTCGCTAGGCTTGAGCCGTTTTAAGCAATAAGTTTCAACACTGAAATATCAATAAGCTTCAAAAATTAAATCACGGATAGAACCATCATTTGTAATTATTAAAGGAATAGAAATGGACGCCCTAGAAATATCTTCAAGTTCAAATACCATGTTTATCTTAATCATGGCCGGTATAGCAGTCCTTGCTTTTATCACCATCGGATTAATCTTCGCTAAATTATACATTCGCGCCTCAAAAGAAATTGCCTTTGTACGTACCGGTTTTGGTGGCGAAAAAGTCGTAAAAGACGGCGGTACTATTTGCCTACCTGTGTTGCATGAAACCATTCCAGTCAATATGAATACCTTACGTATTGAAGTCGAGAAAACCCAAAAAGATGCGTTGATCACCAAAGACAGAATGCGAGTGGACGTTAAAGCAGATTTTTATTTGCGTGTGGCCCCAAGCCAAGAAGGCATTTCTATGGCAGCGCAAACGCTGGGTACAAGAACCATGCGTGTGGAAGAGCTTAAGAAGCTAATGGAGTCCAAATTCGTTGATGTACTACGCGCCGTTGCTGCTGAAATGACCATGACCGAAATGCATGAACAACGAACTGATTTTGTGCAAAAAGTACAACAAAGTGTTGCTAATGATCTAGAGAAAAATGGTTTAGAACTGGAGTCAGTATCACTAACAGGATTTGACCAAACTGACCTGCAATTCTTTAATGAAAATAATGCCTTTGATGCTGAAGGCCGCGCAAGACTGGCTAAAATTATTGAAGAAAAACGTAAAGAAACCAATGATATTGAACAAGAAAACCGCGTAAAAATCCAGCGCAGAAACTTAGAAGCTGAGCGCCAATCTCTAGAAATAAAAAAAGAAGAAGAGGAAGCACGCCTAAACCAAGAGCAAATAATTGCTTTTAAACGTGCGGATCAAAAAGCTGAAATTGCCAAAACCCGTGAGAGTAATGAGCGTGAAGAGCGTGAAGCTGAAATTGCAAAAGAACAAGCCATTGAAGCCGCTGAAATTGAGAAATCAAAAGACATTGAAACTCGTCAGATTGATAAGAAAAGGACGCTTGCTCAGGCACAAATTCAACAACAACGCGACATTGAAGTGTCTGAACAAGAAAAACAAATTGCAGTCGCAGTGAAGTCAGAAGAAGAGTCGGCAGCAAGAGCCAAAGCTGCAGGTGCTGAAAAAGACAAAGTGGAAAAAGAAGAAGCGGTTATTACTGCAAGACAGGTTGCTGAAGCAAACCGTCGTAAAGAAATTGAAGTGATTGACGCTAAGAAAGAAGCTGAGCGAGAAGCTGTCGGGGTGACAGTTCAAGCTGCGGCAGAGAAACAAGCTGCTGAAGATAGAGCCATTGCGATATTAACTGATGCAAGGGCAGATTCAGATTCAAAGAAACTGCGAGCAGAAGCAGATGAAAAAGTGTTTGCTGTAGAAGCCGCGGGTAAACAAGCTTTGTATGAAGCTGAAAACACCTTGAAAGATGAGCAAATTGAGCTGCAAAAAGCCCTCGCGATATTAAAAGTACTGCCTGAAATCGTGGCTAATGCCGTTAAACCTTTAGAAAATATAGATGGTATTAAGATTCTTCAAGGCTACCATGGTGCTGGGCCTGGTAACGATGCTAGCGTAGCAACAGGAACGTCAGGTATGGCGGAGCAAATTACCTCGGCAGCGCTTAATTATCGTGCCAATGCACCACTGGTAGACTCAATGCTGCAAGAGCTTGGGTTGGTAGACTCAAAATCTGGCACGTTAAATGACTTAGTGAGTGGTGAAAACTTCTTAACTGATACAACTCGCAGCGCAATTAAGCAAAGTAATATGCCTCCAGTAACAGCAAATGGTAGTAAAAATTCAGAGGCTTTAGCGCCGAAGGCTAATTAACTAATTGAGCTAGTGTTTAGACTTAGTATTTAGCACTAGTATCTAGCATTAGGCTATAGATAAAAAAGAGGATTAATAATCCTCTTTTTTGTTCTTTTTAAAATCTCTTACTCATTGTGTCTCCGCTAGCCAAATACAATGCAACAAGTGACCATTCGTTATGGTGCAGCTAAGCCTGCTCAGATTACTGCTGCGGCTGTTAACATGGTTCAATAAACTGGGATGTTAAATTCTTAAGGTAATAATAGAGCATGATCAAAATCATTAAATCACTTACTTGCTGTATTGGTCTTTGTTTGGTGTCTACAGTGGTGAGTGCCAATAGCTTTTATGCTAATAATGAATTTCAACAGCAAGCACCAACAGCATTCGCACTGCAGCCAGAAAGTCAGAATTTTCTAGCGCCAGCTTATGACATGACCATTCATCATGCCGATGAATTACTGCTAAAAATTGCTGATGACAAAGCGTTATCGGATGCGATTAAGCGGTGGTTTACTTTATCCTTTGAACAACAAATTCCCTGGCTAAGAAAAGTATTCACACTAGAAATCGAGACGTTTAAGCAGCAGTTACCAAGCTTTATCGCGCCTAAACTGTTGATTGATAATCATAGCTACCCAAATAAAATGGTCTATTTTGATTTCGATATAACCCAACCAGATAGTGGCATAGTCTATTTAAATCCTCAAAAATTAGCGACTGAAGACCGTTATGCTGCTTTGGCATTATTAGTCCATGAAACCCGTCATTCTTTTCAATTCCAGCTTGCAGCAAAGCAAGATAGCCAGCTTGCTAATGGCTATTGGGCTGCATTTTCAGCGCAGAAACAACTTAAAGGGCTAGGGTTTAGTGATTTTTTGACCTTGCTGAATGAATATGAAGCATTCCAGTTTGGTAATTATGTGGTGGGTAAATTGACTGACTGGCAAATTGATATGATTGCTATGGGCACTTTTGCAAGCCAGTATGATCAACAGGGTGTATTGAAAATTGACCTCATTTCGCTGGGCAATAATGGTTCAGCATTAAGCCTATTAGAGCAATATAACCAATTAGCTAAAACCCAGTATCAGCTTAGACAGCAAAGCACTCAATAGTGCTTTGCTGGTGAGTTAAGCGAACAATATAGAGAGCTCACGGCTAAGCCATTGTCGTAGTGCTTGTTGAGGAAGTATTTGTTGTTCATGTTTTATGAAAGGGCATTCATGTTTAAAATGCTCAATTAACCTGAGTATTTGCGTTTCATCCCACTCGGGATGAAACTGCACTCCAAGTTGGCGCTGATGACGAAATACTTGTTGTTCACATAGCGCTGATCTTGCCTCAATGCTGACGGGGTTTATCATCCGTTTTTCTTGTTCTGCCTGACTAAAATCAAATCCATAAAAGTGCCATTGTGGTACTACTAATTTACCAGTCGTTACAGCCTCTTTCGTCAGTTCAATCTCAAGCCAACCTAGCTCAGGTTTCTCTGATGGGTAAATCCTTGCACCCAATGTGGTTGCTAATAATTGTGCGCCTAAGCAAATGGCTAATATAGGCATATCAATCTTGATAGCATCGGTTATTAAACTAAGTTCAGCTTGCATCCAAGGGGGATTTTCTACGACATCGGTTGGGCCGCCAAGAATAATGAGACCATCAAAATCAGTGAGCTTAGGTAGAACATCGGCAGGCGCCATGAAGCATGACAATTGATGTCCATGGTGATCACACCAATCTTGTATTCGTCCAGGACCTTCGGCAGTGTGATGCTGGATCACTGCCAGTGATAATACCGCCATTATTGTAATTCTCTGGTTTCTAGATAAATTTCAATGACACTTGCTGCGGATAACTCATGATGATGGTTTTGTTTTCCTAATGCTTCAGTTATTGCTGTCGTTGAAGGGTGAATTGATTCGGTTAATCTTGATTTAATTGGCACTGATAACTGTGTCACTTTGGATAAATCGTAGTTAAGCACTCTTAATAAATGATCAGCTTCAGGTCGGTTGCCTAGTCGTTTAATCAAAAATTGATTGGGACTGTTGGGTGATACTGCAATTTTCTGATATTGCGCCGAGGCTGATTTGGGCTGTTCTTTTTCGATGTTTAAGGTGGAAAATAATATCACTTTTTCAATGATAATTTTTTGTGCTTTGAACTGAGTGCTACCACCTCGTTCAAAATGTCCTTTAACTACCTCAATGTGTAATTGCGGTAATTCATCTGACATTTTAGGGTGTAAGGTCATTAAATCAAATGGCTGAGGGACGATAGTCCAAAGCTGTTGTGGGCTCGATGATTGTTGTTGAAGTTGTTGCCTAACTGAGTTTTCAACTTTCTCATTGGCAAAGTGAAACTGCATGACCATTTGTACATTGTGGGGTTGATGGTACATAGGTAAATGTGAGGCAAATAAACCATCTTTCCCACCAAACAACGTCATACCATGCACACCATAATGGTTTGATTGTTTCTCAACGGCTTGAACGGAGGTAAATATATTGAAAAAGAGGGTAAATATTAACAAGGTATAAACGGGATTGAACATGGTGGCTCCTATCTGTCTAAATCAGATGGGGCCGTCCCCGAAAGTGTTCATATGTTTATTTTCAAGCTATATCAGTGCTTACAATACTGTCATTGTTGCATTCGATTTAGCTGATAAGAATATGAATCGAGGTCGTCCTCGAAATTCAATTCTACTATAAGCGAATTAGAATGCGAACTCTTCAATTTTAATTTATTAGTAACAGGGGGCTGGTTTTTATAATAAAGACAATAGTAGAAGCGAATAAAAAGATTTTTCGTTGTTAGATAAGTATATTGATTAATAGCATGATAAAATATTTCTTTGTATTAGAT